>JAOUGZ010000076.1 GCA_029865405.1 Betaproteobacteria bacterium | reverse complement strand
GTGAAGCTCATCGCCGCCGGCAATCCGCTGATCCAGGACGCGGTGATCACCGGGCACGACCGCGACGAGGTCGGCGCGCTCGTCTTTCTCAGCCCGGCGGCGAAGGAACTCGCGCCCGAGGCGCTGCGCGCGAAGCTATCCGCAGCGCTCAGGGCGCTCGCCGCCGAAGGCGGGGCTTCGATGCACCCCACGCGCGCGCTGATCACGGCGGAACCGCCGTCCATCGACGCCAACGAGATCACCGACAAGGGCTACCTCAACCAGCGCGCGGTGCTCGAGCGCCGTGCGGCGCAGGTGGACGAGCTGCACGCGAAGACGCCGGGGCCTGACGTTATTTCGACGGCCGACTAGTCCCAGCTCGAGGCCGCGGCCTCGACACACAGGCGCAGCTTCGCGCGCTCATCGGCCTCGGTCACCGGGTTTCCGCCCATGGTGCTGGCGAAGCCGCACTGCGGGCTGATGCCGAGCCGCGACGGATCGACGTACTTCGCGGCTTCCGCGGCGCGGCGCTTGAGCAGGTCCATCGGCTCGAGCTGCGGCGTCTTCGAGCTGACGAGCCCAAGCACCACGCCCTTGTCCTTCGGCATGTGGCGTAACGGCTCGAAGCTGCCGGCGCGCGGCGTGTCGAACTCGAGCAGGAAATGCGTGACTTGCGCGCGGCTGAAGAGTCGCTCCGCAATCGAGTCGTAGCCGCCCTCGGAGAGGTACATGCCCTTGTAGTTGCCGCGGCACATGTGCACGCCGACCGCCATGTCCGCGGGGCGCGCCTGCACCGCTTCGTTGATGGCGTCGATGTAGAGATCGACCAGCCGGTCGGGATTCTCGCCGGCGGCCTTTACCTTCTCGCGCGCGGCCGGGTCGCACAGGATGGCGATCGCCACCTCGTCGAGCTGTATGTAGCGGCAGCCCGCCGCGGCGAGCGCGGCGATTTCGGCCTGGTACACCCTGCCGAGATCGGCGAAGAACTGCGTCGCATCGCCGTACACGCCTTTCGCGCCATAGTCGGTGAAGCGGTAGAAGTGCATCGTCGAGGGCGACGGCATGGTGATCTTAGGCGTCGCCTTCGTGAGCGGCTTCACGAACGAAAACTCGTCCACCGTGATCGGCGCGCTGCGCTTGACCTTGGCCGTCACATACGGGGCGGTAAACGCCGACTCGTGCCCGTGCTCGTCGTGAAAGGTGAATACCGCCTCCTTCACGGTGAGCCCCTCGGTCAAGCGCACGAACTTCTCCCAATAGGAGATGCGCCGGAACTCGCCGTCGGTCGCGACCTGCAGGCCGCACTCCGCCTGCAGCTTCAGCACGTCGCGAATCGCGGCGTCTTGTGCGGCGCGGAAGTCCTGGTCCGAGATCTTCTTGTCCGCATGCTGGCGAAATGCGTCGCGCAGCGCGCGCGGACGCAGCAGGCTGCCGATGTGATCGGCCTTGAAGGGGGGAACCATTGGACGTCTCCGTTCTATTGCGCTATAGAATTATAGCCATGCCCCGGCTCGCCCCCAGTCCCGTCGTCCGGGTGAAGCGCCGCGCCGCGGAGATTCTTGCAGCCGCCGCGAAGGTATTCGCGCAGCGCGGCTATCACGGCGCGTCCACGCAGGACATCGCCGACGTGCTTGGCATCCGGCAGGCGAGCGTCTACTACTACTTTGATTCCAAGGAGGCCGCGCTCGAAGCGGTGTGCGCTGACGGCGTGGAGGATTACGTCGTACGCGCACGCGCCGTGCTGCAAAGCGACGCGAGCGCCGCCGACAAGGTGGCACGGCTGGTCATCCAACATCTGTCGCCGGTGGTCGAGCGCCAGGACTTTACCTTGGTGTTCCTCGGCGAGCGGCGGTTCCTGCCGGACCCGGCACGCGAGCGAATCCGCGCCATCGAGCGGCGCTATGAACGGGTGATCCAGCAGGTGATCGAGCAGGGCATTCGCAGCGGCGAGTTCCGCGCCGACCTCGACGCGCGCATGGCGACGCTTGCCCTGCTCGGCCTGGGAAACTCGGCCGCCGCCTGGTACGGGCGCGAGCCGGGCGCCACATTCGAGCGCATCGCCACGAGCTACGTGGACCTGCTTGTGCGCGCCTTCCGCGGGACACGCCACTGATGGCGCAGGCGCCCAGCGTCCTTGCCGCCCTCGCCGCGCGCGCGCGCGCCGAGCCCGACGGCGTCGCCTACCGCGCAAAACATCTCGGCCTCTACCGCACGCGAACGTGGCGCGAGTACGCCGCGCTCGTCGCGCGGGTCGCGCATGCCCTGCGCGCGCTCGGACTCGCCGCCGGCGAGCGCGTCGCGATCATGGGCGACGCGTGCGAAGAGTGGCTGCTCGTCGACCTCGGCGCGCAGGCCGCGGGCGCGATCACTTACGGCATTTACCCGACCTCCTCGGCGAGCGAGCTCGAGTACCAGCTGCGCGACGGCGGCGCGGCGCTTTTCGTCGCCGAGGACCAGGAGTACGTCGACAAGGTGCTGCCGCTCCTCGAAAAGTTGCCAGGATTGCGGCACGTCATCGTGATCGACGCTACCGCCATGTTCGATTACGCGCACGACAAACTCGTAGGCTTCGATGCGCTAATGGAGAGCGCGCCGCAAGCCAGCGCCGACGCGCTCGATCCGCTCGCGGCCGCGATTGCGGCCGAAGCCCCCGCCTTCATCGTCTATACCTCGGGCACCTCCGGCCACCCGAAAGGCGCGCTGGTGCGCCACGGCGTACACGTCGCGGCCGCCGCCAACCTGCTCGAGCACTATCCGGAGCTCGCGGCCCATGGCCACCGTACGGTGGTCTATCTCCCGCCCTGCCACATCCTCGGGCGCGACATCGCGATCACGCTCCCGATCCTCGGCGGTCCGGTGCCGCATTTCGGCGAAGACGTGGAAGATCTCGCGCAGACCCTGTTCGAAATTGCGCCCACGGCGCTCTTCACCGTGCCGCGCTACCTGCAGAAGTTCGCTTCCCAGGTGCTGGTGAGCCTCGCCATCACCTCGCCGGTGAAGCGGGCCGCCTACGACCTCGCGATGCGCATCGGCCGGCGCCACGCGCGGACGCGCTGGGAGCAGGGGGAGGCGTTCTCCCTGCCCTACGCCCTCGCGCGTGCGCTCGTCTTCAGGCCGCTCCTGGAAAAGCTCGGCCTCGATCGACTCGAGCTCGCGATCTCTGGCGGCGCGCCGCTGCCGCCCGAGACCGCGGCGCTGTGGCAGATCTGGGGCGTGAACGCGCTCGAGATCTACGGCCAGACCGAGGAGGCCGGCGCGATCATCAGCGGCCAGCGGGGTCGCTTCCCGCGGCCGGGGAACGTCGGCACTCGGGCGCCGGGCTGGGAGCTGCGCCTGGGCGAGGCCAACGAGATCCAGATACGGGGCCCGCATCGCTTCTCGGGCTACTGGAACAACGAAGCCGCCACGCGCGAAGTGCTGGGCGAGGACGGTTGGCTGCGCACCGGCGACGTGGGTGAACTGAAGGACGGGGTGCTACGCCTGGTCGACCGCGCACGCGACTTCATCGTCACCACCGGCGGCAAGACGCTTTCGCCCTCCTTCATCGAGAACCAGCTGCGCGCGAGTCCGTATGTCGCCGAAGCGATGGTGGTGGGTCATGCCCGCAAGTACGTCACCGCGCTGATCGAGATCGACTACGACACAGTGTCGGAGTGGGCGCGCGCGCACGACGTCGCCTACACCGGCTTCACCAGCCTCGCGCTGCACGCCGAAGTCGAGAAGCTGATCGCCGCCGAGGTCGAGCGCGCGAACGCCGCGATGGCGCGCGTGGAGCAGGTGAAGCGCTTCCGCATCCTGCCCAAGGCGCTCGACCCCGAGGAAGAAGGCGAGCCCGTGACGCCAACGCGCAAGGTGAAGCGCTCGCAGATGCTGGAGCGCTTTCGCGAGCTCGTGGACAGTATGTACGACGATGCCGAAGAGCGGCTCGTCGCCGAAGGAGCAGGCCCCATCATGAACTGACGAAGGAGGAGGAACACCATGAAGAAGCTCATCTGTACACTCGCCGTCGCGGCGCTGCCGGTCGGCGCCCCGCTCGGCCAGGACGCCTACGTGCTCGGCGTGTCCGCGGCCATGACCGGCCCGGTCGCTGGCGGCTACGCGCCGGTGGTGGACGCGATGCGCGCCTACCTCGAGCACCTGAACGGCAAGGGCGGCATCAACGGCAAGCCCGTGAAGCTCGTCGTGCTCGACGACCAGGCCCAGCCCTCGCGCGCCGCAGCCAACGCCAAGCAGCTCGTCAACCAGGACAAGGTGGTGATGCTGCTTAACACCAGCCTCTCGTCCACCTACGCGCCCATGGTCGCCGAAGCGAAGCGCACCGGCGTGCCGCTCTACTACGCGGGCTCGGTATGCCCGAAGGACACCTTCCCGCCGGCCGATCCGTTGCAGTTCTGCTCCACCGCGTTCGGCGCGACGCTCGACTCGCAAGCGGCGCTCGCGTTCGTGAAGGATCGCGCGCAGGGGCCGGTGCGCATCGGCTTCGCCGCCATGGCGATCCCGGTCTCGCGGGGCGAGATCGACTATGCCGAGGGCCTGTCGAAGACCCTCGGCATGACGCCCGTGGACAAGCAGATCACCCCGCCGCCCACGCCCGACTACACGCCCTTCGCCACCAAGCTCAAGGAAGGTGACCCGAACTGGGTCTGGTCCTGGGCGCCATGGGTGGCGCAAGTGCGCATGTTCGAGGCGCTGCGGCGCCTGGGCTGGGAGGGACGCTACATCACCTGGGCGCACCTCAACGCGGAACAGGAGCTCGAGCGCATCCGCGACGGCGAGCTCTACGTCATCGGCACCAATGCCATGCTGGAGGACAACCTCCCGGTGCACGCCGAGATCCGCGCGGTCGCGGCGCGCGCCAATCTGCAGCATCCGGTCTCCTATCTGACCGAGGGGTTCGTGGCGGGCATGGTCATCGAGCAGGCGCTGAAGAAGACCGCCTGGCCGCCGACGCCCGCCAAGGTGCAGGCCGCCATGAGCTCGCTGAAAGTCGATCTGAAGGGTCTGCGCGGCGCACCGCTGGAGTGGACACTAGACAACCACTTCCGCACGCAGCAGCACTATCGCGTCTGGCGCTGGGACCCTAAGGCCAACCGCATCGTGCGCGCACAGGACTGGAAGTCGATCGACGTGAAGCCGTAAGGCGGTGCAACTCGCCGTCAATATCGCGGTCCTCGGCTCGATTTATGCGCTGATCAGCTGCGGCTACGTGCTGATCTACCGGGTGAGCCGGGTGCTCTCGCTCGCGCACGGCGAGCTGATGATGCTCGGCGCCTACGGGCTGTATGCCACGGCGTCGCTGTTTTCCGCGCACCCGCTGGTCGCGCTCGCGGCGGCCTGCGCGCTCGGCCTGATGGTGGGCGTCGCCGTTTACTTTGCGCTCATGTGGCGCATGACGGGCGAATCGGTGCTCGCCGCGGTGCTCGCCACCATCGCGCTCGGCATCCTGCTGCGCGGCGCGATGATCCTGGTCTTCGGTACCCAGACGCGACACCCGCTCGATGAGCTCGGCTGGGAAAACGCCTCGCACGAGCTTTGGGGCGGCGCGCGCATCTCGACCGTCGGCCTCGCCCTCCTCGCCTGCACGGCGCTCGTCTACCTCGGGCTGTTCGCGTTTCTGCGCGCCACGCGCTGGGGCATACGCATGCGCGCCGCGGGTCAGCATGCGCTCCTCGCCGCGCAGCGCGGCATCGGGCTGCACGGCGTGTACGCGCTCGCCTGGGGCCTCGCCACGCTGACGGGCGGCCTCGCGGGGATGCTCCTGGCCGCCGACGCCGGGCTCGAGGGCACGCTCTACATCGTCGGCCTGAAGGCCTTTCCCGCAGCGCTGGTGGGCGGCCTCGACAGCCTGCTCGGGGCGCTCGCGGGCTCGCTCATCATTGCCGGCGCGGAGGTGCTGCTCATCCACTACGTGGATCCGCTGCTCGCCGACGTCGTACCCTTCATCGTGCTCCTCGCCATGCTCATCGTGCGGCCCTGGGGACTCTTCGGCACGCGCGAGGAGCTTGACCGCGTATGAGCCAGCCCCGGTCGAGCGGCTACTGGCACACCCGCTACGCGCAGGACACGGCGCTGGTGGAAACGCGCACGCAGAAGTTCTGGCTCGCCGCCCTCGCGCTCGCCCTCGGCACCTATCCCTTCCTCGCCAATGCGCTCTGGCTCGACCTCGCCAATCAGGTGCTGCTCGCGTCCATCGGGGCGGTGGCGCTGATGCTGCTCACCGGCTACGCCGGGCAGATCTCGCTCGGGCACGCGGGCCTGCTCGCCGCGGGCGCATTCACCGCGGGAATCCTGTTCCAGGAGCTCGCGGCGCCGATGTGGGTCACGCTCCCCGCGGCCGCCGCGGTGGGCGCGGCGCTCGGTCTCGTGTTCGGCCTGCCGAGCCTCAGGCTGCGCGGCCTTTACCTCGCCGTTTCCACGCTCGCGCTGCATTTCATCGTCATCCACATCGGCGCGGAGTACGAGACCAAGCGCGGTTATTCGACCGGCATCGTCATGGACTCGCCCGTCCAGGACGCGCGCGCCTGGTACTTCGTGCTGCTGGCCGCGTCCGCCGCGACAGTGCTGTTCAGCCTGAATCTGCTGCGCTCGCGCACCGGGCGCGCCTGGCGCGCCATCCATGGCCGCGAGACGGTGGCCGAGGCGCTCGGCATCCACGTGGCGCGCGCCAAGCTCACCGCGTTCGTCGTGTCTTCGATGCTGGCCGCGGTCTCGGGTGCGCTGTTCGCCTACTTCCGCGGCTTCGTCTCGGTCGAGGCGTTCTCGCTCTACCTCACCATCCAGTACGTGGCGATGGTGATCATCGGCGGCATGGGCTCGGTGCTCGGTGCGCTGCTCGGCACGGTGTTCGTTGTGCTATTTCCGTACCTGATCGACGCCGCGATGCGTGCGCTGGGGGTGGCCGACCGCCTGGCCTCGCTGGTCTTTGCCATCAATTACGCGGGTTTCGGCCTCGTGATGCTGCTGTTTCTCGTCTTCGAGCCCCAGGGCCTCGTCGGCCTGTGGCGGCGCGCGCAGAACTGGGCGCTGCTGTGGCCCTTCAAGCAGCGCCCGGTACAGCGATGAGCGCACTGCTCCGCGTCGAGAAGCTCGAGGTCGTCTACCACCGTGTTGTGACCGCCGTGCAGGGCGTGACGCTTGAAGTGCCACGGGGGTCGCTGGTCGCGCTCCTCGGCACCAACGGCGCGGGCAAGACCACCACGCTGCGCGCGATATCGGGCTTTCTCGGCCTGGACGACGCGCGCGTCACCGACGGCGCCGTCTGGTTCGACGGCACGCGCATCGAGAACCTGCCGCCGCACCGGGTGACGCGGCGCGGCATCGTGCTGGTGCCCGAGCGCAACAAGGTGTTCGAGGGCCTGACGGTCGACGAGAACCTCGAGGCCGCCGTGCCGCGCGGCTCGAGCGCCGGACCGCGCGACCTGGCCTACACGGTGTTCCCGGCGCTGAAGGCGCTGCGCCGGCGCCAGGCGGGCTACCTTTCGGGCGGCGAGCGCCAGATGCTCGCCATCGGCTCGGCGCTGGCGTGCTCGCCGCGGCTGCTTCTCATCGATGAGCTGTCGCAGGGCCTCGCGCCGATCCTGGTCGCCGAGCTGATGGAGCGCCTGCAGGCGATCCGCGCCGAGACCGGGGCGACGATCCTGCTCGTCGAGCAGAATGCGCAGGTGGCGCTCGAGGCGGCCGACCACGGCTACGTGATGGAGAGCGGCCGCGTGGTCCTCGACGGCACGCCCGAGCGGCTGCGCGCGCACGAGGACGTGCGCGAGTTCTACCTCGGCGGCAGCGAGCGGCGCCGCAGCTACCGCGAGGTGAAGCAATACCGCCGGAGCCGCCGCTGGTATGGCTGAGCTGCGGCTGCACGGCGTCTCGCTCTCCTTTGGCGGCCTGCGCGTCCTGGACGGCGTGTCGCTGGAAGCGCGCTCCGGCGAGCTGCTCGCGCTGATCGGCCCGAACGGCGCCGGCAAGACCTCGGTGCTGAACTGCATCTGCGGCATCTACCGCCCGGGCGCCGGCACCATCGAGCTCGACGGGGCGTCGCTGCTCGGGCGCAAGCCCCATCAGATCGCGCACCTGGGCGTCGCGCGCACCTTCCAGCACGGCGAGCTCTTCGCCCACATGAGCGTGGTGGAAAACCTGCTCATCGCGCGCCATGCCCGCATCGGCACGAGCCTGCTCGCCGAAGGCCTGTTCCTGGGTGCCGTGCGCCGCGCCGAGGACGCGCACCGCCGCGCCGTGGAGGAGGTGCTCGAGTTCGTCGAGCTCGAGCGCTACCGCCACCGGCCGGTGGACGCGCTCCCGTTCGGCATGCAGAAGATCGTCGGCTTCGCGCGCGCGCTCGCCATGCAGCCGCAGGTGATGCTGCTCGACGAGCCCTCGGCGGGACTGAACCGCGAAGAGCGCGAGGATCTGGCGCGGCACATCCTGCGCATCCGCCACGAGCTCGGCATCGCCATGGTCTGGGTGGAGCATGACATGCAGATGGTGGCCGACCTCGCCGACCGCATCTGCGTGCTCGACTACGGCACGCCGATCGCCGCAGGGACGCCCGAGGAGGTGCTGGCCGACCCGCGCGTGGTCATGGCCTACCTCGGCGCTAAGGCGCCATCAAACGCGGCAACCACAAGGTAAGCTCCGGCACCGCGATCAGCAGCACCACCACCGAGAGCGCGAGCGCGACGAAAGGCGCGACCGAGACGATGATGTCGCGCATCGACGTCTCGGGCGAGGCGCCCTTGGCGACGAACAGCAGGAGGCCGAAAGGCGGCGTCGCCAGGCTGATCTCCAGGCACATCAGCATCAGCACGCCGAACCAGACCGGCTCGAAGCCGAACTGCTGCACCAGCGGCATGAACAGGGGCACCGTGATCATCATCATGCTCACCTGGTCCATGAAGCAGCCCAGAAACAGCAGGATGAGGAGCATGCCGGCGAGCAGCACGATCGGCGCGAGGCCCGCGCCGAGCACCGCCGCCGACAGACCGTTCGAGGCCTGCGAGAAAGCCATGATCTGCGAGAAGGTGATCGAGCCGCAGATGATGAACAGCGTCATGACGGTGAAGCGCAGCGTCTGCCGGATGGACACCACGAAGTTGCGCCAGTTGAGCCGCCGGTAGGCCGCGGCGGCGATCAGCGACGCGGCGGCGCCGAGGGCGGCGGACTCGGTCGGCGTGGCGATGCCGCCGATGATCGA
>JAOUGZ010000572.1 GCA_029865405.1 Betaproteobacteria bacterium | reverse complement strand
GCTGGCCCGCGTCCTCGGGGCGCAAGCGGGGATCCACCAGCTTGAAGATGTGGAACTCGATCTCCAGCCCGGCGCGATAGCCGTAGCCCGCCGCGCCGAGATCCGCCAGCGCCTTGCGCAGGAGCCCGCGCGTATCGAAGGGCACGGGCTTGCCGTTGGCGAACCTGAGATCGCACAGCACCCAGCCGGTCTTCGGCACCCAGGGCAGGACCCGGAACGTACCGGGATCGGGAATCATCAGCGCATCGGCGGCGCCCTGCATTTCGGGCATGCCGAAGCCCGCGCCCGCAGTGAACACCGGGAACACGGTCTTGTTGGAGGTGTCCTTCGCCAGCAGCGAGCTCGGGAAGCCGACCCCGCTCTTCAATACCGTCGCGAGCTCGGCGGCGGCGAAAGTCTTGCTGCGCAGCAGCCCGTGCTGGTCGGCGAACGCGAAGCGCACCGCCTCCAGCCCGCGACCGGCAACTTCTTTCAGCAGGTCCTTCACGCCGCCTTCGCCGCCCACGGCGCACGGTTGCGGCGTGCGGCGTCGGCTTCGCGGTAGTAGTCCTCCCAGCGCCCGGTCGGCCCGACGCCGTCGATGGCCGGCGGGCCCGCGAGGGCGGCGGCCTGCGCGGCGTCGAGCATCATCAGCGTGCGCTCGCCCTTCGCCGCCTTCTGGATGGCGTCGACCAGCAGCCGCCGGTAGAGCACGATGCCCTTGTCCGTCGTGCCGAGGTTTTCCTTCGTGCGATCGGCGATGCGCCCGGGCGACTCGCAGGCCCACTGGTCGTGGATGTTGATGTCGAAGCCCATGCCCGTGTAGGTCTGCTTGCGCTGCTCCTCGGCATTGAACCCCCAGCCGTTGTCGCGGTTGAAGACGGGCTTGTAGTCGGGCGCGGGGTAGGTCTTGAGGCGCTGCTCGCGCATGGTCATCTTGTCCACCGGCGAAGTGAAGCTGGTGAAGATCGCGTACCAGTAGCAGCCGAAGTCGTCGACCGGCACGTGCCACTGCGAGATCGTCATCTCGGCGTTCATCGGGATTACGAAAGCGTTCGGGAACACGATATGCGTCGCACGGCCGTGGGTCTTCTGCTCGTCGATCCTGCGCAGTGTCAAGAGACGGATGCCGTAGTCGGTGCGCGCAACGCTGATCTCCGGCCGGTCATATTCGCGCAGCACCTTGGAGATCGGCAGGTCCGAGTCACTGGGCTGGCCGCGAAACTGCTTGCCGTAGCTCGTCGCCGTGTCCTCGTCCTCGAAGTAGCGGTGCAGGAACGAGGCGTGCGCCGGGTCGATGCCGACTTCCAGCGCCTGCAGCCAGTTGCAGTCCCAGTAGCCCTTGAAGGCGAAGGTGTGCGAGTCCGGGGCGACGAAGCAGTCGAAACGCGGGAACGCCGGCGGCTCGCCCGCGCCGAGGTAGGCGAAGAGCAGGCCGCTGCGCTCCACCACCGGGTAGGACACCGGGCGGATCTGCTCGCACATGCGGCTGCCCGCGGGCTCGGCGGGGGTCTCGACACAGCGCCCCGCGGCGTCGAACTTCCAGCCGTGGAAGGCGCAGCGCAGCCCGTCGGCCTCGACGCGGCCGTAGGCGAGGTCGGCGCCGCGGTGCGGGCAATGGCGCTGCATCAGCCGATAGCCGCCCGCCTTGAAGAGCACCAGCTCCTCGCCGAAGAGGCGCACCGCCGTCACCGGGCGCGCGCCCTGCAGTTCGTCCACGAGCGCCACCGGCTGCCAGTAGTTGCGCAGCAGATTTCCGGCCGGGGTACCCGGGCCGACGCGGGTCATGAGCTCGTTCTGTTCCCGGCTGATCACGGCTAGACCCCCAGGTAGCGGCGCTGCACGTCGCTGTTCTCCTGCAGCTCGGCGGAGCTTCCGCGCCACACCACGCGTCCCTTCTCCAGCACGTAGTGGCGGTCGGCGATGCGCGTCAGCGCGCGCACGTCCTTGTCGATGACGAGGATCGACAGGCCCTCGGCCTTCAGGCGCTCGATCGAGCGGTAGATGTCGGCGCGCACCAGCGGCGCGAGGCCCTCGGTGGCCTCGTCGAGGATCAGGAGCTTGGGGTTGGTCATCAGCGCACGCGCGATCGCCAGCATCTGCTGCTCGCCGCCGGAGAGCTGGTTGCCGAAGTGGCGCTGGCGCTCCTGCAGGCCGGGAAACAGGCCGAAGACGCGTTCCAGCGTCCAGGCGGGTCCTGCGCCGCCGCGATTCGCGGCGGTGGCCACGAGGTTCTCGCGCACCGTGAGATTGGGAAACACCTGCCGCCCCTCGGGCACGAGTCCGAGGCCCGCCTTCGCCACGCGGTAGGACGGCAGGCTGGAGATCGGCCTGCCCTCCATGGTTACGCGACCGCCCCTGGGCCGCACCACGCCCATCACCGAAAGGACGGTGGTGGTCTTGCCCATGCCGTTGCGCCCGAGCAGGGTGACCACCTCGCCCTTGGCAATCTCGAGTGACACGCCGAACAGCACCTGCTGCAGGCCATAGGCGGTCTCCAGGCCTTCCACCTTCAGCATCAGGCCTCCTCGCCCAGGTAGGCGCGGCGCACTTCGGGGTTGGCGCGCACCTCGGCGGGCGAGCCGCTGGCGATGATGCGGCCGTAGACCAGCACCGAGATGCGGTCGGCGAGGGTGAATACGGCGTCCATGTCGTGCTCGACGAGGATGATGCTGCGCTTGCCTTTCAGGCCGGAGAGGAACTGCAC
>JAOUGZ010000075.1 GCA_029865405.1 Betaproteobacteria bacterium | reverse complement strand
GGAAGAGCGCCGAGCAGCCGCTCGACGTGATTCTCGTCAACGCCCGCACGCAGCAGCGCCCGGCGCGCAGCGATGCGCTGGCGCAGGCCAACCTCGACGGCGGCGGCGACACCGACCAGGCGCGGCGCGCGAAATCGCCTCTGCCGGTGATCGACCCGCGCACGCCGGGACGCGATCTGGCGCAAGCCGAGCGCCGCGCGCGCGAGCTCGAGGCGCAGCAGCGCAAGCTCCTAGCGCAATCGCGCCAGCCCGCGCCCCACGTGCCCGCGGCAGGCGAGCGCCACGTGCCTGCGGACGAGACTGCCCGGGAACGCGGCGGGCGCGACCTCGACGACCTCGCGCTCATCGCCATGCGCCTGCAGGCGGAGATCAGCCGCAACCTCGATGCCTACCAGAAGCGCCCGCGCAAGAAGTTCATCGGCGCGAGCGCCGTGGAGTACCGCTTCGCCCAGTACGAAGAGGACTGGCGGCGCAAGGTGGAGCGGGTGGGGACGGTGAACTACCCGCCGGCGGCGCGCGGCAAGGTCTACGGCAACCTGCGCATGACCGTGACGCTGCGCGCCGACGGCAATGTGGAGGCCGTGGAGCTCGACCGCTCCTCGGGCATGAAGGTGCTCGACGACGCCGCGTTCAGGATCGTGCGCATGGCCTCGCCCTACGCGGTGTTCCCCGCCGACATCCGCCGCGACACCGACCAGCTGGTGATCACGCGTACCTGGTTCTTCGGCCGCGGCGACAAATTCTGGACTGAATGAGCCCGTGCCGGACCGCTATGCGGTGATCGGTCACCCGGTCGCCCATTCCAAATCGCCGTGGATCCACGCGCAGTTCGCGCGCGCGACGGGCGAGGACATCGTCTACGGCGCGATCGACGCGCCCGCCGAGGCCTTCGTCGCGGAGGTGGAGAAATTCCGCGCTGCCGGCGGCAAGGGTCTCAACGTCACGCTGCCTTTCAAGGAGCAGGCCTTTCGCTACTGCGCCGGCAGCACCGCGCGCGCCGCGGCAGCGCAGGCCGTGAATACGCTGCTGCTGGATCGCGAGCGACCGTTCGGCGACAACACCGACGGCGTCGGCCTGGTGCGCGACCTTGCCGTCAATCTCGGGCGCAGGCTCGCCGGCGCGCAGGTGTTGCTGCTCGGCGCGGGCGGCGCGGCGCAGGGCGTGCTGGGGCCGATCGCCGAAGCGGGGGCGGCGGCGATCGTCGTCGCCAACCGGACACCCGCGCGCGCGCAGGCGCTCGCGGCACGCGTGCCGGGCGTCGTGGCGTGCGGCTTTGACGCACTCGAGGGCCGTGCGTTCGACCTGGTGGTGAACGCCACCTCGGCCGGCTTGAGCGGCGAGCTGCCTCGCCTGCCGCAGGGACTGTTCCGGCCCGGCGCGCTCGCCTACGACATGGTCTACAGCCGCGACACCGAGTTCCTCGCCATGGCGCGCACGGCGGGCGCGGCGACGAGCGACGGCCTGGGCATGCTGGTGGAGCAGGCCGCGGAATCGTTCCTCGTCTGGCGCGGCGTGCGACCGGACACGCGCCCGGTGCTCGCCGCGCTGCGCGCGTCCTAAGCCATGCTGCGCAAGCTGCGCCGCGCCTGGCGCATCGCCGTCTTCGCGGTGGTCGTGCTCGTCGCCGCGCTGCCGGCAGTGCATGCCTGGTACTACGCGCAGATCCTGTGGTGGGCGGGGAACGCGCCCACCGGCACCGCGTTCATGGCGCGCCGGCTGGAGGCGCTGCGCGAGAAGGATCCGCGCGCGCGCCTGCAGCACCGCTGGGTGCCCTACGCGCGCATCTCGTCGGACCTCAAGCGTGCGGTGATTGCCGCCGAGGATGCGAAGTTCCTCGACCACGAGGGCTTCGACTGGGAGGCGATCCAGAAGGCGATCGAGCGAAACGAGCGCCGCGGCAAAGTCGTGGCCGGCGCCTCCACCATCAGCCAGCAGCTGGCGAAGAACCTGTTTCTGTCGGGCGAGCGCTCCTGGCTGCGCAAGGTCCGCGAGGCCGTCCTCACCGCGATGCTCGAGCACGCGATGGACAAGCGGCGCATCCTGGAGCTGTACTTGAACTTCGCCGAATGGGGCGAGGGCGTGTTCGGTGCCGAAGCCGCTGCGCGTCACCACTTCGGCATCAGCGCGGAGCAGCTGGACGCGACGCAGGCCGCCTGGCTCGCGTCGATCCTGCCGAGCCCGCGACGCTATGCGCGCGGCGCGCGCACGCCGTATCTCGAGGGCCGCATCGCCACCATCCGGCGGCGCATGGAGTACGCGCAGATCCCCTGAGCGCCTAGCGTACGCCGGCGAGAATCAGGCGCCTCGCCGTGTCGGACTGCCACTTGAGCGCGTAGTCGAACATCCCCACGCGCTCGTCGAAGAGCGCCTGCGCGATGCTCGCCGGACTGGCCGGCGGCAGCTCGAGCCGCGCGTCGGCTTCGCCGCTGCCGGCGAAGATGCGCATGCCCTGCCTGCGCGCCAGGTGCAGGATGGCGCCGTTCTCAATGAGGCAGTGCATGAAGAGCGCACCGATCCCCCAATTGCGCGCATGCACGTGCGCGCGCGAAAGCAGCGCCGCGCCAACGCCGCGGCCGCGGCAGGCAGGCAGCACCGAGATGCCGAGCTCGGCGTGCGTGTCGGCGCGCGCCAGGTGCGCCGCGCCGGCGAGCTGCAAGTCGTCGTCGAATACGCCGAACACCACGTCGCGCGCGAAATCGACGCGCGCGGCATACTCGTCAATGGCCGTGTCGGCGAGCGCGATGCCGAAGCGCAGACGCCGGTCCTCGGCATCGAGCGCGCGCAGATGCGTCGCGAATTTCGTGCGCTCCAGTCTCGGCAATTCCCGGGTAACGACGCGCATGCAGGGTTGGACGAGATTGCCCCTCGCAAAGTTCGTGCCGGATGTCAGGAAACGTGCCGGAACGCCACTTTCGCCGCGGCGAGTGTCTGTTCAATGTCCGCGGCGTCGTGCGCCGACGACACGAAACCCGCCTCGTAGGCCGAAGGCGCGAGATAGATCCCCTGCGAGAGCATCGACTGGAAGAAGCGATTGAAACGCGGCGCGTCGCACTGCATGACTTCGGCGAAGCTCGTCGGCGGCGCCGCACGGAAGTAAAGGCCGAACATGCTGCCGATCGATTGCGACGCAAAGGTGACCCCGGCGTCCTTCGCCGCCGCCGCCAGACCTTCGACCAGGTTTCGCGTCGTCGCCTCGATGCGCGATTGGAAACCGGGCGCCTCGACGAGCTTGAGCGTCGCCAGGCCGGCGGCCACCGCGACGGGATTGCCCGAGAGCGTTCCCGCCTGGTACACCGGGCCAAGCGGCGCGATCTTCTCCATGATGTCTTTCCGCCCGCCGACGGCGGCCACCGGCAGCCCGCCGCCGATCACCTTGCCAAGCGTGGTGAGGTCCGGTCGGATGCCAAAACGCGCCTGGGCGCCGCCGAGCGCGACGCGAAATCCCGTCATCACCTCGTCCAGGATCAGCACCGCGCCGTGGCGCGTGCATTGCTCGCGCAGCGTTTCCAGGAATCCCGGCGCCGGCAGCACCAGGTTCATGTTCCCGGCCACCGGCTCGACGATGACGCCGGCGATCTGCGCACCCTGCCGATCGAACAGCGTTTTGGCCTGCGCCGCGTCGTTGTAGTCGAGCACCAGCGTATGCGCAGCGGTCTCGGCCGGCACGCCCGCCGAGCTCGGATTGCCGAAGGTGAGCGCGCCCGAGCCCGCTTTCACCAGCAGCGCGTCGGCATGGCCGTGGTAGCAGCCTTCGAACTTGACGATCAGGCTGCGCCCGGTGACGCCGCGCGCCAGGCGAATCGCGGTCATGGTCGCTTCCGTACCCGAGGACACGAGCCGCACCAGATCCATCGATGGCACGAGGCGGCACAGCAGCTCCGCCATCTCCACCTCGGCGGCGGTGGGTGCGCCGAACGACAACGCGCGCGAGGCGGCGGCCTGGACCGCTTCCACCACGCGCGCATGCGTGTGGCCCGCGACCATCGGCCCCCAGGAGCCGACGTAATCGATGTAGCGCTTGCCCTCGGCGTCCCACAGGTGCGCGCCGCTCGCGCGCTCGAAGAACGGTGGCGTGCCGCCCACGGCACGGAAAGCGCGCACCGGCGAATTGACGCCGGCAGGAATGCGCGCCTGCGCGCGCGCGAACAGCTCTTCGTTACCCGCTTTCATGAAACAGCCTCCTGTACTCGAGTGCGCGCGCGGCGACATCCGGCGCGTCGAACAGATCCGAGATCACCGCCAGGCAGTGGGCGCCCGCCGCGATCAGTTGCGGCGCATTGTGCAGCGTGATGCCGCCGATCGCCACCAAGGGCACACCGAGCGAGCGCGCCTGGGCAAACAGAGTGAGCGGCGCGCGCACGGCGCCGGGCTTGGTCGGCGAAGCGAACACCGAGCCGAAGGCGACGTAGTCCGCGCCCGCGGCCACCGCGCGCTCGGCGAGCGCCAGGCGGTCGTAGCACGAGGCGCCGATGAGGCGACCGGGCAGGCGCGCGCGTACCGCCGCGATGTCTTCGTCGCCGCGGCCGAGGTGCACGCCGTCGGCCTCGACCGCGAGCGCGAGCGCCACGTCGTCGTTGACGATGAAGGGCACGCCATGCGCGCGGCACAGGCGCGCCAGCCAGCGCGCGTCGCGCTCGCGGCGCGACCCGTCGGCGGACTTGTCGCGGTACTGCAGCGCGCACAGCGCGCGCGAGGCGAGGGCGCGCTCGGCCTGCGACAGGTCTGCGCCGGTGATCGCGTACAGCCCGCGCAACTTCATCGCGCGTGCAGGCGGTCGGGCACGTGCTGCCCGCCGCCGGGGCGGTAGCCGCGCTCGAGAGCGCACCACGTGTAGTCCTGCGCGCGCCGCACCGCCTCGGCGAGCGCATCGCCGTGCGCGAGGCGCGCGGCGAGGGCCGAGGCGAGCGTGCAGCCCGAGCCGTGGTAGCTCCCGGGCAGGCGCGGCCAGCGGTCCTCGCGCTCGATGCCGGCGGCGCCGTGCAGTACGTTCACCACCTCATCCCCGGGCTCGTGCGCACCGGTGACCAGCACGTGCCGGCAGCCGAGCGCGAGCAGGGCCGCGGCGCCGCCGAGCGCTCGCGCCTCGACGCTGTTCGGCGTCGCCACGGTGGCCCGCGGCAGCAGCAGCTCGCGCAACGCCTGCAAGGCGGCCGCGTCGCCGAGCGCATCGCCGCGCGCCGAGGCGAGCACCGGATCAAGCACCACGGGAACGCCGGGGTGCGCGTCGAGGATCGCGGCGATCGCCTGCGCGTTCTCGGCGCTGCCGAACACGCCGATCTTGATGGCGCGCGCGGGCGCATCGGCGAGCACGCAGCGCGCCTGCGCTGCGACCTGCGCGGCGGGCACGAGGTGCAGCGCCGTGACGCCGTGCGTGTCCTGCACCGTGAGCGCGGTGAGCACCGAAAGCGGATGGCAACCGAGGCTCGCGAGCGTGAGGATGTCGGCCTGCAGGCCCGCACCGCCCGTGGGATCGGCGGCGGCGATGGCAAGGACGTTCGGCGGTGCGGCAAGCATGGGGAGCGCGGCGCGGTGCGCGGTGCGAATTACGCTAAGATGCCGCACGATTCTAACTCACACGGCACTGCCGCCCGATGACCGAGAACCAAGTGCAGTACAAGACCTGGATGTGCCTCATTTGCGGTTACGTATTCGACGAGGCCGCGGGCGCCCCGGACGAGGGCATCGCGCCTGGGACGCGCTGGGAAGACGTTCCCATCAACTGGACCTGCCCGGAATGCGGCGCGCGCAAGGAAGATTTCGAGATGGTCGAGATCTGAGCGCGCGCCGGCGCGCTTGGACCTGAGGGCGCTGCACGCGCGCATCGCGGCGCTGCGCGGCGCTGCGCTGCGCGGCGTGGCCGTGCTGCCGCTGCGGCGCAAGCTCGCGGTGCTCGCGGCCCTGCTGGTGATGCTGCTCGCCGGCGCGCTGTGGCTCGCGTGGTCGGAATACCGGGAAGCGCATTTCGGCGAAGGGCACGTGGCCGCCGCCGCGCAGATGCGCATGCTCTCGCAGCGGCTGGCGAAAGCCGCGCTGCGCGGCCTGCGCGGCGACGCCGACGCTTTTCCGCAGATCCAGGCGAGCCGCGATGGTTTTGCCGCGGCGCTGGCGCGCCTGGCGCGCGAGGCGCGCGCGCCGCGTGCGCTCGAGGGCCTCAGCGCCGACTGGGCGCGCACCGAGAAGAACGCGACGCTGCTGCTGCGCGACCAAAGGCTGCTGGTGGCGCTCGCGGCCGCGGCCGAGCGCATGGAACGCGCCAATCCGCAGCTGCTCGAGCGCGCCGAGCGCGTGCAGAACCTGAAGCTCGTGCAGGGCGCGCTGGCCGCCGAGGTCGCGGCCGCCAGCCGGCTGGTGATGCTCACGCAACGCCTGGCGCGTGGTGCGCAGCACCTCGTCGCCGCCGACCTCGTCGAGCCCGAAACCGAGTTCCTGCTCGGCAAGGACGTGAACGAGTTCCGCGGCACGCTGGCGCGCCTTCGCAGTGGCGCGCGCGACGATGAGCTCGCGGCGGCGCTCGACGCCCTCGGCGCGAGCTTCGCGCTGTACCAGGATGCCGTTGTCGCCGTGCTCGGCACGCGCGAGCGCCTCGCGGGCGCAAAGGCCGCCGCGTTCGCTATTCACGCCGAGTCGGAGCGCCTGCTCGAGGCGGTGGACCGCGTGGTGGCCGCCTATCGCGCCGCGCCTTCGCGCGTCGCCAACGAGGCGGGGCTCGCCGCCACCGCGCTGGCGCTGGTCGCGGCGCTGCTGCTGCTCGCGCTGTTCTACGTGATCGACGAGCGCCGCGGGCGCGAAGCCGCGGCACGGCGTCTCGCGGTGATGCGCCGGCACCATGAGCGCGACCTCGACGCGGTGCAGCAGCTGCGCCGCGACCTCGAATCGCTCACCGTGGGCGATCTCACGGCGCGCGCGACGGTAGGCAGCGAGATCACCTACCCGGCCGCGGCGGCGCTGAACGATGCGCTGGATGGCCTGCGTGCGCTGGTGGCGCGCGTCGCGCACGCCGCAGAGCGCGTCGGCGGCGCGGCCGGATCGGCGCAGTCCGCCGCCGACGGGCTGCTCGAATCCGCGCGGCTGCAGTCGGTGCGCATCAAGGGCGCGAGCGCGCGCGCGCTCGGCATGGCGCGCGCGGTCACCGACCTCTCGGCGCGCGCCAACGAGTCCGCGGATCTGGCGCAGGCGTCGCTCGCCGCGGCGGTGCAGGGGCGCCAGGCGGTGCAGGCGACGCTGGCGGTGGTCGCCGACATGGGCCGGCGCGTGCGCCTGGCGGCCGACGCGGTGGACAAGGTGCGCGGCGCATCGCCGGAGATGGCCAGGACCGCGAATCAGCTGCACCAGATCTCGGCGCAGGCCGAGGCGCTGGGCGGCAGCGCCTCGGCACGCACGCTGGCCGAGCTGGGCGAGACGCTGCGCGCGCTCGCCGACGGCATCGGGCGCGTGTCGAGAACCGCGAAGTCGCAGGGTGCGGCGGCGAGCGCCATCGCCGGCGGGGTGCGCGAGATGCTCGCCGGGGCCGAGCAGGCGGCGCAGGCCGCGACGCGCGCCGCGGCCGCCGTGGAGGAGGTGGCGGGGCTGCTCGACGAGCTGCGGGAGGCATTGAAGAACTTGCGCTACTAGAGCGCGGTCTAAAGGCATGCGGTAAAATGACGCCGAGCGTGTCCTCGATCAACCTGACGCATCACTTCCTGATCGCCATGCCCAGCATGGCCGATCCGCACTTTGCCAAGTCCCTGACCTACGTCTGCGAGCACAACGAGCAAGGCGCGCTCGGCGTGGTCGTGAACCGCCCCATCGACATGACCCTGCAGGCGCTGTTCGAGCGCCTGTCGCTCAAGCTGCAGGAACGAACCCTGTCCAACGCGCCGATCTACTTCGGCGGGCCGGTGCAGACCGACCGGGGATTCGTCCTGCACGAGCCCGCGGGCAACTGGCAGTCGACGCTCAAGGTGCGCGATGCCATCGGCCTCACCACGTCGAAGGACATCCTGGAAGCGGTCGGGCGCGGCGAGGGGCCGCAGAAGCTCATCGTCACGCTGGGCTATGCCGGCTGGTCGGCCGGCCAGCTCGAGCACGAGCTCGGGCAGAACGCCTGGCTCACGGTCGAGGCGAAGGACGCGATCATCTTCGACCTGCCTTCGGAGGAGCGCCTGCCGGCGGCGATGGAGCTGCTCGGCGTGGACTATGCGCGCCTGGCAGACTCGGCGGGACATGCCTGAGGCGCGCACCGTCCTCGCCTTCGATTTCGGCATCAAGCGCATTGGTGTTGCGGTAGGGGAAGCGGAGCTCGGCACCGCGCATCCGCTGCCGGGGATCGCTGCGCCCGGCTTTGCCGCGATCGAAAGGCTGGTGAAGGAATGGCGTCCTGACGCCCTGGTGGTCGGGCTGCCGGTCGCCGAGCGCGGCGAGCACGTTCTCGCCAAGCGCGTGCAGCGCTTCGCCCGGCAGCTCGCGGGACGCTTTCGCCTGCCGGTGGAAACCGTGGACGAGCGCTATACGTCGGTGGAAGCCGAAAGCCGCCTGCGCGGCGCCAAGCGCAAGCCCGTGGACTCGGTGGCCGCGCAATTGATCCTCGAACAGTATTTCAATGGCCGCGCTGCCTGACGCCGAAGCGCTCTGCGCCTCGCTGGCGAGCGCGCTGGCGCCGCGCATCGGGCCCTCGAGCGCCATGATCGGCATCCACACCGGCGGCGCCTGGGTCGCCGAGCGGCTGCACGCCGCGCTCGGCATGAAGGAGCCGCTCGGGTTCCTGGACATCGCGTTCTATCGCGACGACTACGACCGCAAGGGCCTCGCGCGCGACCCCAAGCGCTCGAAGATCCCGTTCGACGTCGCCGGCAAGGACCTGCTCCTGGTGGACGATGTGCTCTACACGGGGCGCACGGTGCGCGCCGCGATCAACGAGCTGTTCGACTACGGCCGCCCGGCCTCGATCTCCCTAGTGGTGCTCGTCGAGCGCGACGGCCGGCAATTGCCGATCTGCGCGCAGCACGCCGGCGTCCGCGTTCAGGTAGCCGCTGGAATGCGCTTGCGCCTGAAGCGCAGCGGCGAGGGCCGGCTTTCGCTGGAGCTCGAGCGTGCCGCGTAACCCGCAACTCAACGACAAAGGCGAGCTGCAGCACCTGCTGTCGGTCGAAGGCCTGCCGCGGGAGCTCCTGCTGCAGATCCTCGACACCGCCGAGTCGTTCGCCGGCGTCACCGACCGCGACATCAAGAAGGTGCC
>JAOUGZ010000571.1 GCA_029865405.1 Betaproteobacteria bacterium | reverse complement strand
ATCTCGGGCACCGTCTGGTGCTGCGGCGTGTAGCGGAAATAGTTGCCCATCGCCTGCTGCGACTCGGTCGGCGTGTCGCCGACCCGCAGCGCGGATTTCCAGGCGTGGGTGTGCACGTCGATGGCGACGAGGTGGTCGAGTTTCATGTTTTCGCGCTCACAACCGATGAATCGTAGGGCTCACGATAGAGCATTTCCACCGATTCGGCACGGCTCTGCAGCACCGCGCGCTGGTTCACCGAGCCCTTGTCGGTGATCTCGCCCGCGTCGATCGACAGCGGCCCCGCGAGGAGCATCGCCCGCGCGATGCGCGTGCTGCTGCCCGTGCTGCGCGCGGCGAGCGCATCGAGGAGCCGCTGCAGGTCCGCATTCTTCGCTCCCGGCCGCGGGATGACGAGCGCGCACACCTCGCCGCGGTCGTGCCCGGCGATCACCGCATCCTGCACCCAGGGATCGCCCGCGGCGATGATCTCGGCGCGCAGCCGCCCGACGCTTACCCACGTGCCGGTAGTGAGCTTGAAGTCCTCCGCGATGCGGCCGTCGAACTCGAGCCCCTGCGCCGGGTCTTCGGCATCGAGGAAGCGCATCGCGTCGCCGGTGCGGTAGTACCCCTCCGCGTCAAAGGCCGCGCGCGTGAGCTCAGGATCGCGCCAGTAGCCGGGCGTAATGTTCGGGCCGCGAAAGCGCGCCTCGAGCTTGCCGTTCACCGGCACGAGCTTCATCTCCTCGCCGTCCACCGGCAGCCCGACGGTGCCGGCGCGAGTGGCGCCCCGGTTGGTGCTCATGGCAAAGGGCGCCGTCTCGGTCGCGCCGTAGCCGGTGATCCACAGGATGCGCTCGCCGCAGGCTTCTTCGGCGAGCGCCTCGTAGGCTTTCCAGATCGGCTGCGGCAGCACGGCGGCGGCGTACTGCATCAGCCCCATGCGGCTGAAGAAGGTCCGGCGCAGCGCCTGGTCCGCGCGCAGGAACGGCAGCAGCGCCTCGTAGCCGCGCGGCACGTTGAAGTAGATCGTCGGCGCGACCTCGCGCAGATTCGCCGCGGTTCTCTCGATCAGTCCCGGCACCGGCCGGCCTTCGTCGATGTAGAGCGTGCCGCCGTTGTAGATCACGATGCCGGTGTTGTGGCTGCCGCCCGCCGTGTGGTGCCAGGGCAGCCAGTCCACCAGCACCGGCGGCACCTCGCCGAGAGACGGCAGCGCCTGCACCAGCATCTGCTGGTTGGCGCACCACATGCGCTGCGTGTGGATCACCGCCTTCGGCAGCCCGGTCGAGCCTGAGGTGAAAAGCAGCTTGGCGATGGTGTCGCCGTTGGTGCGCGCGTGCGCCGCTTCGACATCCGACCCGGGTTCCGCTTCGGGCACGGACCCGTACACGGCTTCGGTGCCCTCCGGCACGGCGGCGGCGACCGCCTTCGCGTAGCGCGCCTCGTCCTGCGCGAAGACGAGCCCCGGTGTGGCGAGCCGCATCACGTGACGCAGCTTGGCGTGGTCGGTCGACAGGAGCGAGTACGCCGGCGACACCGGCGCGCAGGGCACGCCCACGTGCAGCGCCCCGAGCGTGAGCACCAGATGCTCGAGCGAGTTCTCCGACAGGATGGCGAGCGGGCGCGCGGCCGAGAGGCCGCGCGCGAGGAGCGCCGCGCCGACGCGGCGCGCGCGCTCGAACGCTCCACCGTAAGAAAGCGTGCGCCACGCCCCGTCCGCGTCGCGCTGCGCGGCGAGAGTCCGCCTGGGCGCCTCGCGTGCCCAGTGCGCCAGGCGCTCCGCCAGGTTGCGCGGATAGGGTCCGAGAGGGTGCGGCGAGCGCAGCAGAATCGTGCCGTCGTCGCGCCGCGTCACCGCGACCTCGGCCGCGCCGAGCGGCACGCGGCGCACGCCGCTCATGCGGCGAGCTTGTTCAGCAGCCGCAGCAGCTCACGCCGCTCCTTCGGCGCGAGCACGGCGGCGCGCTTGCGATCCTCGGCCAGCACCGCGCGGCGCATGCGCTCGACGAGCCCCTCCCCGCGCCGGGTGAGGTGCAGGCCCCAGGCGCGGCCGTCATCGCGGGGGCGGCGGCGCTCGACCCAGCCGCGCGCCTCGAACCAGTCAGTCAGCGTCATGGCGCCCGAGCGCGCGATGCCGAGCACGCGCCCGAGCACGCTCTGGTTGATGCCGGGGTTGGCGCCGATCACCACCAGCGCCGTAAAGCGCGGCGGCGTGATGTCCTGGCCGCGCGTCGCGGCGTGGAAGGCGAGGAACATGGCTACCTGCGCGCGGCGCAGCGAGTAGCCGAGTAGCTCGTCGAGCACCCCGTAGTCGAGCCCCGGCACGCGGGCGATCGGCGCCAGCGTGCGCGGGCGGTGCGGCGAAGGCAGCCGTTTCATCGTTGACCGGCAAATTGTAATGGTCTATAACAGTCCCACAGCATAGCCCTCTAGGAGGAGGAAGCCATGACGCAGCGCACCAATCGTCGCCAGTTCAACCAGGCGCTCGCCGCCGCGGGCGCGCTCAGCGCGCTTTCGCCCTTCGGCCTCGCGCGCGCGCAGTCGAAGGCGCTCAAGGTCGGCGTCCTCCTGCCGCGCTCCGGCGTGCAGGCGGGCATCGGCCAGGACTGCCACCGCGTCATCGAGGTTGCCGGGGGTCTGCTGCGCGACCTCGGTCTGCCGGCGCTCGACATCATGAACGGCGACACCGAGTCGAACGTCGATGTCGCGCGCTCG
>JAOUGZ010000570.1 GCA_029865405.1 Betaproteobacteria bacterium | reverse complement strand
GAATGCCGATCTTCTCGTAAGGCGGGTAGACCTGCGTCAGGCCGAGCTGCAGCGTGGCGCCGTAGGTTTCGAGGTCGTTGCAGACCACCACGAGCGAGGATTGCGCGTCACTCTGGTAGCCGAGGCGCCCCATGCGCAGCGAGGTGGCGTACGGCAGGTAAAGCGTGCCGGGCTGCAGTACCTGCAGGGCGTGCGGGCGGCCTTCGACGAAGCTCGCACACGCCGCCGGCGAGGCACCGAACAGGTAAAGGAGCAGCCAGCCGTGGCGGCGGAAATTGCGGATCAGCGCGAAGTATTCGGCGTTGGCGAGCCCAGGCATGGACCAGTTGTAGTGGATGCCCGAGATGGTCTGCATGCGCCGCCCGTAGCGCCAGGCGAGGCCGTTGCGGTAGACGGTCTTGGCGCGGCCGATGTTGGAGGTGCCGTAGCGCCCGATGGGAATGTCCTTCTCCGCGGGCAGGCCGCAGGGCATGCTGCCCGCCCAGAGCAGTTCCTCGCCGATGGTGCGGCAAACGAACTGGTGGATGCGCGTCAGCTCGTCGAGGCAGCCCTCCACCGTGGCGTGCGTGGCGGTGATGAGCTCGAGCTGCGATTCGCTGAAGTCGGTGGTGATGTGCGGGTGCGAAAGCGCCGAACCGAGCGCGGTGGCGTGCGGCGTGAGCGCCAACGCGCCGTCAGGCCGCGTACGCAGCGATTCTTTTTCGATGCCGCGGCGCATGCCGCGCAGCGTGTCGCGCGTCAGGGCGCGCAGGCGTTCCTGCAACATGGTTCAGGTCGGGGTTGCAGCCATGCTAACCCGGGTGCGCAGATAGTCAAAACGGCATGCGCGCCCTCTGGCATCATATGTTTCGCAGCTGCTCGCGGCCCGGCCATGTATCGCGCCGCAACAGTCGGCAAAGTCAATGTCTGTCCCTAACCGAGGAGGGGTCTCAAACATGAACCAGCGATGCTTGGCCATTTCGGTGGCTGCCGCCTGCACCGCGCTCGCCGCGCCCGCAGGCGCACAAACGATCGAACTGAAGCTGCATCATTTCCTGGGGCCGAAGGCCCCCGCGCACGGGCAGATGCTCGTACCCTGGGCCCAGCGCGTCGAAAAGTCCTCGGGCGGCAAGGTGAAGATCGAGGTCTTTCCCTCGATGTCGCTCGGTGGCAAGCCGCCGCAGCTCATCAATCAGGCGCGCGACGGCGTCGTCGACATCGTATGGACCGTGAACGGCTACACGGCCGGCCTTTTCCTGCGCTCCGAGGTATTCGAGCTGCCGTTCGTGCATACGAATAGCGCCGTAGCCACCAACCTCGCCATGCGCGCCATGTACGACCAGCACCTGAAGACCGAGTACTCGGGCGTGCACCCGCTTTTCCTGCACGTGCACGCGGGCCAGGCCATTCACACGGTGGACAAGGAAGTGCGCAAGCCCACCGACCTGGCGGGCCTGAAGATGCGCATCCCGACTCGCACCGGCGCCTGGATCATCGAGGCGCTGGGCGCGGCGCCCGTGGGCATGCCGGTTCCCGATCTTCCGCAGGCGCTGTCGAAGAAAGTGGTGGATGGTGCATTCATTCCGTGGGAGATCATCCCGCCGCTCAAGATCCAGGACGTCACCAGGTTCCAGATCGAGGGCCCGAACCGCGTGCGCTTCGGCACGACGACGTTCCAGGTGTCCATGAACCAGGCACGCTGGGACAAGCTCCCCGCCGACGTGCAGCGCGCGTTCACGGCGAACTCCGGCGAAGCCTGGGTGCGCGAGGTGGGCGAAATCTGGACCAAGTCGGAGGATTACGGCATCGGTCTGGCGGTCAAGAACGGCAACAAGCACATCCAGCTCACCGAAGCAGAGCTTGCCGCCTTCCGCGAGAAGCTCGAGCCCGTGGTGCAGCGCTGGATCGGCGAAGTGAAGGACAAGGGCATCGACGGACAGGCCCTGGTGAAGACCGCCCGGGAGATGATCGCGAAGTACTCGAAGTAACGCGGCGCCATGGCGCGCGGTGCGCGCGCGGCGTGGGAGCCGATCCGGCTCCTGCGCCGCGTCATCGAGTTCTGGGCGCTGCTGGGCGGCTTGGTGCTTGCCGGCATCGCGCTCATGAGCACCTGGAGCGCGGCCAGCGGCTGGCTCTTCGGCAAACCGCTGCCCGGGGATTTCGAGATGGTCGAGATGCTGGTGGCCGTCTCGGTGTTCATGTTCCTGCCTTATTGCCAGATCACCGGCGCCAACGTCACCGCCGACCTTTTCACGGCACGCGCCGGGCCGCGTACCGTGGCGCTGCTGGAGCTGGTCGCCGCCGTGGTGGCGCTCGGCTTCAGCCTGCTGCTCCTGTGGCGCATGTACGACGGGCTGCTCGACTACCGCCAGTACGTCGAGACGACCACCATCCTGCGCGTTCCCATCTGGTACGCCTATCCGCCGGCGCTCGCGTCGCTGGCGCTGGTCGCGGCGGCGGCGCTGGTGTCGATGCGCGATGCGATCGGCGCCTGGCGGCGCGGGGTCTGAGCCGGGCGCATGGACTCCAGCCTGCTGATCGGGCTGCTCGGGCTGGTCGCGCTGGTTGCGCTGATCGCGATCCGCCTGCCGATCGCCTACGCGATGATCCTGGTGGGCGGGGTAGGGACGATGATCCTCACCGACCCGCGCATCTTCCTCGCACAGCTCAAGAATCTCGCCTACTCGCAGTTCTCCATCTACGACCTCTCGGTGCTGCCCATG
>JAOUGZ010000665.1 GCA_029865405.1 Betaproteobacteria bacterium | reverse complement strand
CCGCAGACGCGCGACGGCTACCGGAACGCCTAGCCAGATTCCGCGGCTGCCCGCGGACCCACCCAGGTAAGGGAGGGATAAGAATTTCCTTCTCGTCCGATCCGCGTCATGCTCGTCACCGGCCGGATCCGGGCTGCCGAGCGATGGGTTGGGTGCCACGATCGGTCATGGCCACGGTGTTGAGGGGGCTCGCCCAGGAGTGTTATGGCAATCAAATGGCAGCTACGCGCGCTCCTGCAGCATCTCCCGCATCACCAGGTCGCGCAGGTCGCGCAGCGTCGCGCGCTCGGCCTCGCCGAAATCGCGCGGCCGCGTGTCGATGACGCACAGGGTGCCGACGCAGCTGCCGTCCTCGAGGATCAGCGGCGCGCCGGCGTAGAAACGGATGCGCGGCGCGGCCACCACCAGCGGGTTGTCGGCGAAGCGCTCGTCGAGCAGGGTGTCGCTCACCACCACCTCGGTTTTGTGCTCCACGGCGTGGGCGCAGAAGGCGACTTCGCGGGAGGTCTCGCGCGCATCCAGCCCAAAGCAGGACTTGAACCACTGGCGGTCGCGGTCGACCAGGCTCACCAGCGCGATCGGCACGTCCAGCGCGGCGGCGGCGATGCGCGTCACCCGGTCAAAACGCTCATCAGCGGGGGTGTCGAGTACCGCGAGCCCGCGCAGCGCCGCGAGGCGCCGGTCTTCGTCGGCGGGCAGCCCTGCCCGCACCCACCGGCAGGCAGAACGCAGCACCCAGGCGCGGATGCGGGCGCGCGAGTAATTGAGGCTGAACGGCGCGAGCAGCGTGTCGGTGGCGGCGCCGGGCTCGCGCAGGTCGGTTGCGCCGGCGTCGGCCACGAGTACGACCGGCACCTGGACCTCGCCGGGGCGCTCGCTTTCCCGCACGGCGCGCGTGATCTTCTGCCCGTCGATGCGCGGGGGCTGGTGCTCCAGCAGCACCAGCGACGGGTTCTCGTCGCGCACCCCGCGCAGCAGTTCCTCGTCGCTCGCGACGACGCGGTAGGGCAACCCCTCCATGGTCAGCGCCTCGGACAGGAGCGCGGTGCTCGGGCCGTCGGCGAGTCGCAGGAGCACCGGGCGGTTGACGGCGGAGACGTCGATCGCGGTATTGGCGCGGAATTGCTCCTTCGCCGGCCGCGCCGCGGCATCGCCCTCGCCGCGAAGCTGCAACGCCTGGCCCTCGGCCGCGCCGAACACCTCGAGCGGCGAGCCGTCCCGGAGCAGCCGCTCGCGGATGTCTTCGAGGATGCGATCGACGGCGGCATCGACGCGCAGCGGGTCGTAGTGCGTGAGGGCAAGGCGCTTCACGCCCGCGTCCCGGCACACGCGCACCGCGTATTCCACCGGGCTGTGGCCCCAGCCGATCTTCGCCGGGTATTCACTCGCCGTGTACTGCGTGTCGTGGATGACGAGGTC
Organism: Betaproteobacteria bacterium; assembly: GCA_029865405.1. Next base: position 860 of record JAOUGZ010000665.1, on the reverse strand, counting down.
GGCGCCCGCCACGAAGTCCGCGTAGCGCCGGTCCATGCCGGTCAGCGCCGCTTCGCCCGAGGCGAGGGCGGGGGCGTGCGGCTCATGGTCGCAGCAGTAGGCGACAGTCGCGCCATCGGCTTCGATGCGAAAGCCGAGCGCCAGCGCCGGGTGGTTGAGGTAGCGCGTGATGACGCCGACCGCGCCGATGCCGAAGGCGCCCTCCACGAGGTCGTGATAGCGCAGTTTGGCCGCGAACTCGTCGAGCGTGACGGGAAAGTACGTGTGCTCCATCTGCCCGGCGAGCGTCGCCTGCAGGCTCTGCGACAGGCCCTTCGGGCCGTAGATGTCCCAGACGTTGCCCGCACCGAAGAACGGCGCGAAGAACGGGATCCCTTGGATGTGGTCCCAGTGCGTGTGGCTGATCAGCATGTGGCCGTCCACCCGGCCGGCTTTTTCGCGGGCGAGGTGCTGGCCGAGGCCGTGGCCGCCGGTGCCGCAGTCGAGCACGAGGATCGTTCCCGCGTCGTCGCGCACCTCGACGCAGGAGGTGTTGCCGCCGTAGCGCGCGGTGGCCGGACCCGGCTTGGCGATCGAGCCGCGCGTTCCCCAGAACTTGACGTGCATGGCGAAGCGTCAGCCCTTCAATCAACGCTGAAGACTAGGTGGCCGCGCCGCGTCGCGCACCCGCGAGCAGGTTGTAGATCCAGCCGAACAGGAAGCCGGCGATCGAACCATCCACCAGCGCGTACAGCGTGCCCGTGACCACCGAGCCGAAGCCGGCGCCGGGGTGATAGCCCGGGTAGAGGGACGCCCCGAGCTCGAGGAAGGCGCGACCGTAGCCGGGCCACGCCAGATTCGACAGGGCAACGATGAGGAGG
>JAOUGZ010000569.1 GCA_029865405.1 Betaproteobacteria bacterium | reverse complement strand
GGTGGTCTATGAAGTGCTGTTGCGCGACGGCTCGGTGGCGCAGGTGTCCAATCCCGCCAAGCTGCCCGACCCCGGGCAGATCGAGGAAATCCGCGAGCCCGTGATCGCCACCACGATCTTCGTGCCGCAGGAGTACGTCGGCCCGGTGATGACGCTGTGCACCGAGAAGCGCGGCGTGCAGAGCAACCTGCACTATGCGGCGCGGCATGTGGTCCTGTCCTACGACCTGCCGCTGAACGAGGTGGTGCTGGACTTCTTCGACCGGCTGAAGTCGCTCACGCGCGGCTTCGGCTCCATGGACTACGATTTCAAGGCGTACCGCCCGGCCGATGTCGTGCGGCTGGACGTGCTGGTCAACGGCGAGCGCGTGGATGCGCTCTCCAGCATGGTGCATCGCGACGTCGCGCAGCGCCGGGGACGCGAGCTGGCGGCGCGGCTGCGCGGCCTCATTCCCCGGCAGATGTTCGACGTCGCCATCCAGGCCGCCATCGGCGGCAACGTCATCGCGCGCGAGAACGTCAAGGCGCTGCGCAAGAACGTCCTCGCCAAGTGCTACGGCGGCGACGTGACGCGCAAGAGGAAGCTCCTCGAGAAGCAGAAGGAAGGCAAGAAGCGCATGAAGCAGGTGGGCTCCGTGGAAATTCCGCAGGAGGCGTTCCTCGCGGTGCTGCAGCGGGACGGCGACTAGGCATGAGCTTCGCGCTGTTCCTGCTGCTGTTGCTGGTCGTGACCGGGGTGGTCTGGGCCCTGGACGCCGCGTGGCTGCGCCAGCGCCGCGGCGCCGGCGTCAAACAGCCCTGGTGGGTGGAATACTCGGTGAGCTTCTTTCCCGTGATCCTGATCGTATTCCTGCTGCGCTCGTTTCTCGTCGAGCCCTTCAAGATTCCCTCGGGCTCGATGATCCCGACGCTCCTGGTGGGCGATTTCATCCTCGTCAACAAGTTCACCTACGGCATCCGGCTGCCGGTGGTGAACCGCAAGCTGTTCGACGTGAGCAGTCCGCACCGCGGCGACGTGGTAGTGTTCCGCTACCCGGAAGACCCCTCGCTCGACTACATCAAGCGCGTCGTCGGCGTGCCCGGCGACCTTGTCGAATATCGCGACAAGCGCGTGCGCATCAACGGCAGCGCCGTGCCCCTGCGGCAGATCGAGGACTACCTGTCGCGCGAGCGCATGCAGTACTCGCGGCGCTACCTCGAAACGCTGAACGGCGCGCCGCACCAGATCATGATCGAGGAGGATGCGCCGGCCTTCGTGCCGCAGGTGCGCGCGTTCCCGCACGCCGCCAATTGCAAATACAATATGTCCGGCCTGGCGTGCACGGTGCCGCCGGGGCATTATTTCGTGATGGGTGACAACCGGGACAATTCGAGCGACAGCCGGGTCTGGGGCTTCGTGCCCGACGCCAACATCGTCGGCAAGGCGTTCTTCATCTGGCTCAACCTCGGCGAACTGGGCCGCTTCGGCTCTTTCCGCTGAGGCGCGGTCGCGACAGGAGATCGGCCATGCGCGCTAGGCAAAGGGGTATCACGCTGATGGGGCTCATCTTGGGCTCGTTCGTCCTCGTGTTCGTGGCGCTGCTGGTCATGCGCCTGCTACCGTCCTATATCGAGTACTTCACGATCAAGAAGGCGGTGGTCTCGATTTCGAACGAACTGCGCGGCCGGGGTGGCTCCGTGTCCGACGTGCGCCGTGCCTTCGCCAACCGGCAGGCGATCGACGACTTCAAGGCGGTGCATGCAGCCGATCTCGAGATTACCAAGCAGGGCAACGATGTCCACATCGTCGCGGCCTACCGCAAGGAGATTCCGCTGTTCGCCAACATCGGCGTCTACATCGACTTCGAGGCCGCGTCCAACTAGCCGGGGTCGCGCACGCGCCTTGTCACGCACCGCACGCCTCGAGGAACGCCTCGGCCATCGTTTCCGCAGCGGCGAGTTGCTCACGCAGGCACTGACGCATCGCAGCTTCGGCACGCCGCACAATGAGCGTCTCGAATTCCTCGGCGACGGCGTGCTCGGCTGCGTGATCGCTGAAGCGCTGCTCGTGCGCTTCCCGCAATTGAGCGAGGGCGAGCTCTCCCGCATGCGCGCCAGCCTTGTGCGCCAGGAGGCGCTGGCCGCCGCGGCCGCGGGGCTCGGCCTTGCCGAGCATCTGCGCATGGGGCAGGGCGAAAGCGCCAGCGGTGGTGCGCATCGTGCCTCCGTACTGGCGGACGCGCTCGAAGCGCTGTACGGCGCCGTCTTCCTCGACGGCGGCTACGCCAGCGCGCGCGCCACCGTTCTCGCGACGCTCGGCAGCGCGCTCGAGTCTGCCGATGAGCACACCACGGCCAAGGATCCGAAGACCCGGCTGCAGGAGGCGCTGCAGGCGCGTCGCCACGGTCTGCCGCGGTATCGCGTGGTGGCGACGCGTGGCGCGGCGCACGAGCAGACCTTCGAGGTGGAGTGCCTCGTCGAAGGGCTCGACCTGCAGGCGCGCGGCAGTGGCGCCTCGCGGCGCGCAGCCGAGCAGCAGGCGGCCGAGGCGCTGCTGCGGCAGCTCGACGCATGACGCCGTTTCGCAGCGGCAGCGTCGGCCTGGCCGGACGCCCCAATACCGGCAAGTCGAGCTTGCTCAATCGCCTGCTGGGACAAAAGCTCGCCATCGTCTCGCCACGCGCGCAGACAACGCGTCACCTGCTCCTCGGCATACTGAACACGGCGGGCTGCCAGATGGCGTTTCTCG
>JAOUGZ010000074.1 GCA_029865405.1 Betaproteobacteria bacterium | reverse complement strand
GCCACAACCTGATCGCGCTCGCCGAGCGCGACGGCCGGCGCGTGCTGCTGGTGATGCTCGGCGCGCGCGACCGCTGGTGGGGCGCGCACCAGATCCTGGCGCGCGCGCATGCGCGCTAGCGGCCTCGTCGCCGCGGCGCTCGCCGCGTACGCCACTGCCTTCTACGGCGGCTTCCAGTTCGACGACTTCAACGTCATCGTGCGCCAGGGTGCGGTGCACTCGCTCGGCGCATGGTGGGACTCGATGCCGGGCATCCGGCCGCTGCTCAAGCTCTCGTATGCCGTGAGTTGGAGCGCGGGCGGCGGCGGGAAGTTCGCCTTTCACGCGGTGAACGTGACGTTGCACGCGGCGAACGTGCTGCTCGTGTGGCAGCTGCTGCGTACGCTGTTCGAGCGCATGGGCGTCGGCGGCGACGGATTCGCGGCGTTCGCCGGGGCGCTGCTGTTCGCGCTTCACCCGGCGCATACAGAGGCCGTGACCTACGTTTCGGGCCGCTCGATGTCGCTCATGGCGTTCTTCTATCTCGCTGCGCTGGTCGCCTACTTGCGCGATGCACCGCGCTGGCTGTCGCCCGCGCTGTTTCTCGCGGCGCTGGGCGCGAAGGAGGTGGCGGTGACGCTGCCCTTCGCGCTGCTGTTGTGCGAGGCGCTCGACCAGCGCCGGCCGTTCGCGCTGCGGGAAGCGCTGCACCGCCAGGCGCTGCACTGGGGCGTTCTTGCCGCCGGACTGCTCCTGATGGCGGCGCTGCCACGCTACCGCGAGATGCTGGAGGCGAGCCTTGCACTGCGCAGCTTCGGCGATCAGTTCGCGTTGCAGGTCGGCGCGTTGGCGCGGCACGTCGGCGTGCTGATCCTCGCCGTGCCGCCGAACATCGATCCCGAGGTGGCCGCGCTGCCGCCGGTCGCCGGCCTCGCCGTCGTCGCCGCCGTCGCCGTGGGCTTCGTGCTGCTACGCGTGCAACCGTGGTATGCGCTGGCGCTGCTCTGGTTCTTCCTGCACCTCGCGCCAACCAATTCGCTCCTGCCGCGCCTCGACGCGGTGAACGACCGCCAGCTCTACCTCGCCTCGATCGGGCCGCTGGCGCTCGCGGGGCTCGCCTTGTCGCTGATGCCGCGCGGGAGGACGGCGCTGGCCGCCGCGCTCGCGCTGGTGCTCGCCTTGGGCACGGTCCTGCGCAACCGGGACTACCGCTCGGAGGTCGCGCTGTGGACCGAGACGGCGCGCCAGTCGCCCGGAAAAGCGCGCGCCTTCAACAACCTGGGCTTCGCCCTGCAGCAGGCGGGGCGCACCGAGGAGGCGCGCGCCGCCTACGAGCGCGCGCTCGCGCTCGACCCGCAGCACGTCCCCGCGCGCGTCAACCTGCGCGAGCTCGACCGCCAGTAACATGGCGGCATGGATGCGAAGGCGCTCGCGCGGCGGCTCCTGAAGCGCGGGGCGCGCCCGCTGCTCGACATCCAGCGCGTGTTCGCCTGGCTGCCGCCCGAGCGGCCGGCGGGCGAGGCGCTGTTCCGGCTCGTCGAAGCGCTCGCGCGCACCCCGGACCGCGACGCGCGCAGGGCGCTCGCGCGCGAGTATGTCCCCGGCGTGCCGCGCGCGCTCGCCGAGTTCGGCGCGCGCTTCGTCGCGCGGCAATTCGTGTTCGCCGAAACGATCGGCGAGGCGCTCGCCAGGGCGGGCGCGGGGCGCTACTCCTTCGACATGCTCGGCGAAGGCGCGCGCACCGCGGCCGATGCCGAGCGCGGCATGCAGCGCTACCTCGAGGCGCTGGCGATGGTGCGCCGCGGCGGCATCTCGGTGAAGCTCTCGTCGATCCACGAGCGCTTCGACGCCGCGAGCTACGCGAGCGCGCGCGGCGTGCTGCTCGCGCGCCTGCGCCAGCTGTGCGAATGCGCCGCGGCCGCGGGCGTCGCGCTGACCCTCGACGCCGAGGAGTCCGAGCGCTCGGCGCTGCAGCTCGACCTGTTCGCGCAGCTCGCCGCGCTGCCACAGCTGCGCGACTGGCCCGGCCTCGGCATTGCCGTGCAGGCCTACCGGCGCGCGCTGCCGCAGACGCTCGAGGCCGTGCTCGCGGCGGCGCGCAACCGCGCGCCGCTCCAGGTGCGCCTGGTGAAGGGCGCTTACTGGGACGCCGAAGTGAAGCGCGCGCAGGAGCTGGGGCTCGACGCGTATCCGGTCCACACCGTGAAGGCCGAGACCGACCGCGCCTACGTCGCCGCCGCCGCGCGCCTGCTCGAGCACGCCGACCGCGTGTACCCGCAGTTCGCCACCCATAACCCCGTGACCGCCGCTCGCGTGCTCGCGCTCGCGGGCAAGCAGCGCTTCGAGTTCCAGCGCCTGCACGGCATGGGAGAGGCGCTCGAGCGCGCGCTCGCCGCGGAGGCGCCGGAGGTGCCGATGCGCGTCTATGCGCCGGTCGGCGCGCGCTCGGAGCTGCTCGCCTACCTGGTGCGGCGCCTGCTCGAGAACGGCGCCAGCACCTCGTTCGTGCGCCAAGCGGCGCGCAGCGACGACATCGAAGGACTGATCGAAGCGGCCTTCGCCGAAGGCGGACAAGGCTTGCCCAACCCGATGGAGCTGCATATGCCCGAAAGACGCCTTGCCCGCGGCTACGACCTTGGCGAACCCACCACGCTTGCAGAAACGGCGACGCGCGTAGGCGCAGCCCGGCGCCACTGGCGCGCCGCGCCGCTGGTCAACGGCACGGTGGCCGAAGGCGCGGCGCGTAGCGCGGTCTCGCCCGCGCGGCCCGGGGAGACCATCGGCGACGTGGTGAACGCGGGCGCCGAGCACGTGCACGCGGCGCTCACGCACGCCCATGCCGCGCGCGAGCGCTGGGCGGCGACGCCGGTCGCCACGCGCGCCGCGGCGCTCGAGCGCCTCGCCGACCTGATGGAAGCGCAGGTGCACGAGCTGATGGCGCTCTGCGTCTGGGAGGCGGGGAAAACGCTGCCCGATGCGCTCGCCGACGTGCGCGAGGCGGTCGACTTCTGCCGCTACTACGCCGCCGAAGCGCGCCGGCTGATGGGCGCGCCCGTGCCGCTGAAGAGCCCGGTGGGCGAGACCAACGCCCTCAGCCTGCACGCGCGCGGCGTGTTCGCCTGCATCAGCCCGTGGAACTTCCCGGTGGCGATTTTCACCGGCCAGGTGGCCGCGGCGCTCGCGACCGGCAACCCGGTCGTGGCCAAGCCTGCCGAGCAGGCGCCGCTCACGGCATACCGCATCGTGCAGCTCGCGCACGAGGCGGGCATCCCGCCCGACGTGCTGCATCTGCTGCCGGGCGAAGGCGAAACCGTGGGCCAGGCGCTGGTCGCCGATGCGCGCGTCGCCGGCGTCGCCTTCACCGGCTCGGTCGAGGCGGCGCGCGCCATCCAGCGCGTGCTCGCGCAGCGCGACGGTCCGATCGTGCCGCTCATCGCCGAGACCGGGGGCTTGAACGCGATGATCGTGGACTCGACGGCGCTGCCCGAGCAGGTGGTGGACGCCGTGGTGGCGAGCGCGTTCCGCTCGGCGGGACAGCGCTGCAGTTCCCTGCGCATGCTCTACCTGCAGGAGGAGATCGCCGCGGACGTGATCGAGATGCTGCGCGGCGCAACCGCGGCGCTGCGCCTCGGCGACCCCGCGGATCCGGCGACCGACATCGGCCCGGTAATCGACGTCGAGGCGCGCCGCAGGCTCGACGAGTACGTCGCCGGCCTGCGCCGGCGCGGCGCGCCGCTCGCGGAAAGCGGGCCGCTGCCGCTGCAGGGGCATTTCGTCGCACCCGTGGCGTTCGCGGTGGCGTCGATCCGCGAGCTGCCGGGCGAGCGCTTCGGCCCGGTGCTGCACGTGGCGCGCTTCGCCGTCGAGCAGCTCGACGCGGTGATCGACGACATCAACGCCATGGGCTACGGCCTCACGCTCGGCGTGCACACGAGGATCGATTCGCGCGCCGAGCACATCCGGCGGCGTGCGGCGGTCGGCAACCTGTACGTCAACCGCAACATGATCGGCGCGGTGGTCGGGGTGCAGCCGTTCGGCGGCGAGGGTCTCTCGGGCACCGGGCCGAAGGCGGGCGGGCCGTTCACGCTGCCGCGCTTCGCCACCGAGCGCGTCTACACGGTGAACACCGCGGCCGCCGGCGGCGACCTGCGGCTGCTCGCCGGTCAGATGTAGCCGGGCCCCTCGATCGCGGGGTGCTTCTCGAGGAACTCCTCGTTCACCTCGAGCCCGAGGCCCGGCTTGTCCAGCGGCCAGACGTTGCCGTCCTTGTCGACCTCGTAGGGTTTCGACACCAGCTCGTCGCGGAACTTGTTCGCGCGCGACACGTCGCCCTCGAAGTAGCCGCCGTTGTCGATCGCGCAGAGGAAATGGATCGACGCGGCGTGGTTCAGGCCCGTCATCGAGCTGTGCGGGTGGATCGGCAGCTTGTACGCCGAGGCCATGGCGGCGATGCGCAGCGCCTCGGTAATACCGCCGGTCTTCGACAGGTCGGGCTGCAGGATGGTGATCGAGCCGTCCTCGATCACGCGGTTGAACTCGAACCGGGTGTAATGGTTTTCGCCGGCGGCGAGCGGGGTGCGGCCGAAGCCCTTTGCCTGGCGGTAGCTGTGATGGTCGTGCGCCGGGAAGGGCTCTTCCAGCCAGCCGACTTTCAGCTCGTCGAGCGCCGGCATCACGCGGCGCACGTCTTCCACGCTGTAGCCGATGTTGGCGTCGGCGAGGATCACGAGGTCCTCGCCGCAGGCCTGGCGTACCGCGCGGATGCGGCCGACGTCGCGCTTCACCGCGTCGCCCACGCGCAGCTTCACCGCCTTGTAGCCGAGTGCGAGGTTGCGCCGCAGCTCGTCGATCAGCGGCCCCGGCGGCTGGAAGCCGAGCGAGACGCCGCCTGCGTAGGCGGGGATGCCTTTCTTCGCACCGCCAAGCAGCTGGTAGAGCGGCATGCCCGCCGCCTGGCCGCGGATATCCCATAAGGCGCAGTCGATGCCGCTCATGGCAAGACAGGTTCCCGCGCCCATGCCGTGGCTCGCGAGCTGCTTGTCGTAGATCCTTTTCCACACGCCGATCACGTCGGATGCGTCCATGCCAAGGACGAGCTGTGCGAGCGTGGTCTCGATCAGCTTTGCCACCGCGGTATGCGCGCGCCCGTGGTGCGATTCGCCCCAGCCGACGAGGCCGCCTTCGGTTCTCACTTTCACGACCACCGCATCGCGCTTGACGGCGGTGCCGATGCCGAGCGCGACGCGGTGCTCCGGCGGCACCGGAAACGACGTGGGATAGGCCTTGATCTCAGCGATTTTCAGGTCGGCGGACATGCCGGGCCTTCGGCTTGGCGTGCGCGAGCCGCATCACTCGCGGAAGGAAGGATCGCGCCGGTCGAGCATCCGCAGCAGCGCCGGCCACTCGAGCTCGGTGATCTTGCGGCGCTTGCCGGGCGCGTAGCGCTCGTTGGTCAGCTTCACCACGTCCGCCCCGGCGTGGTTCAGCTCGGTGTTGCAGGCCATCGCCATCACCTGCGCCTGGCAGGCGCGCTCGAGCCAGTGCAGCACCACGAACGCCTCGCACACCGTGCGCCCGGCGCTGAGCAGGCCGTGGTTCCTGAGGATCATGGCCGAGGCCGCGCCAAGGTCCTTCACCAGTCGCTGCTGCTCATCGAGGTCGATCGCCGGGCCTTCGTAGTCGTGATATGCGATCTCGCCGAAGAACATCGCGTTCTGCGTGAGCGGGAGCAAACCGCACTTCAGCGCCGACACCGCCATGCCGGCAGGCGAGTGCGTATGGATCACGCACGCCACGTCCTTGCGGCCGCGGTGGATCGCGCTGTGGATGACGAAGCCGGCCTGGTTGATGCCGTAGCCGGTGCCCGAGTCGAGCACCACCTTGCCGTCGAAGTCGATCTTCACCAGGCTCGAGGCGGTGACTTCCTCGTACGCGTAGCCGTAGGCGTTGATGAGAAAGTGGCCTTCCTCGCCCGGCACGCGCGCGGTGGCGTGGTTGTAGATCAGGTCGTTCATGCCGTAGTGCGCGATCAGCCGGTAGCAGGCGGCGAGGTCCACGCGCGCCTGCCATTCCTCGGCGCTCACCTTGCTGCGCAGGGACGGGATGTTCACGTGCGAGAGATCGGTCATAGCGTGTCCTGGGTTCCCAATATCGCGGTTATCTGGCTGGAGAGCACCCCGCCGTTGCCGTGCGCGAGGGCGACGGCGGCGTCCCGCACCTGCCGGTCCCCGGCCTCCCTGCGCAATTGTCGCACCGCTTCGATGAGCAGGAAGATCCCGTACATGCCGGGATGCACGCACGACAGGCCGCCGCCGTTCGTGTTCACCGGGAGCTCTCCGCCCGGCGCAATGCGCCCGCCCGAGACGAAGGCGCCACCTTCACCCTTCTTGCAAAAGCCAAGGTCTTCGAGGAACAGCAGGGTGTTGATGGTGAAGGCGTCGTAGAGTTCGACCACGTCGATGTCCCTCGGTCCGAGTCCTGCCATGCCGAAGGCGCGTTGTCCCGATTCGGTCGCCGCGGTCACGGTGAGGTCGGGCATCGAGGAGATCTGCCGGTGCCAGTGCGCGGCGCCGACGCCAAGGAGATACGCAGGGGCTTTCTTCAGCGCCTTGCCGCGCCCGGCGCGCGTCAGCACGTAGGCGCCGCCACCGTCGGTCACCAGGCAGCAGTCGCGCACGGTCAGCGGATCGCTGATCATGCGCGAGTCCAGCACGTCCTCGAGCGTGAGCGGATCGCGCGCAAAGGCTTCGGGATTCAGCTGCGCCCATTGCCGCGCCGCCACCGCGATCTCGGCGAGCTGCGCGCGCGTCGTGCCGTACTGGTGCATGTGGCGTGCCGCGGCGAGCGCGTAGGAGGTGGGTGGATTGAACGGCTTGTAGGGGTGCTCGAACACCTGCGGGTCGAGCGCCATCTTGTGGCGTCCCGCCTCCGCGCGCCCGGTGCCGGTGCGCTGGTTCGAGCCGTAGGCGACGAGGATGGTGTCGCACAGCCCCGCGTTCAGCGCCAGCATCGCCGGGATGAGGTGCCCTACGAATGAAGAGCCGCCGACCATGCTCGACTCGGTGAACTTCGGCCGCACGCCGAGGTGTTCGGCGAGGGCGAGCCCGGACATGAAGATGTTGGTGCTGGCGATGACGATGCCGTCCACGTCGCGCGCCGTGAGGCCGGCGTCGTCGAGCGCGTTCTTCGCAGCGGCAGCCGCGATTTCCATTTCCGTCCAGCCCGGCGCCTCGCCGCAGCCGGCGAGGCCCACGCCCGCGATGGCGACCGAGCCCCTCATGCCCGCGTGAACTCCACCAGGCCCTCGGCGAGGCGCGCCTTCACGCTCATCCCGATCGTCACGCACTCGGGCGGCACGCCGACCACGCGGCTCATCATGCGCACGCCTTCGGCGAGGTCGACGAGGCACACGTTGTAATCGCCGCCATCGGCGGGCTTGCGGCGCACCACGGTGCTTGAGTACACGGTGCCGCGGCCGCTGGCCGCGACCCACCCCAGATCGCCCGCGCCGCAATGCGGGCAGACGACGCGCGGGTAGAACACGTGCTGGGCGCACGCGTTGCACTTCTGGATCTCGAAGCGGCCTGCGGCGAGCGCGTCGAAGTAGCGCTTCTCAGGCCCGGACGGTGGCGACATGCTGGCCTTCCCCCACGGCATCGCCTTCGGCGACGTGCAGCGTCTCGAGCACGCCGGCGGCGGGGGCGGGCACCGGGATCTCCATCTTCATGCATTCGATGAGCAGCAGCGTGTCCTCCGCGGCCACGCGCGCGCCGGCGCGCGCCTCGATGCGCACCACCCTGCCGGCCACCTCGCAGCGCACGTGAAACGTCGGCATGCGCGGGCGATTATGGCAGGACAGGCGTGCAACAATCGAGCCCGAACTCGAAATGATCCCCAGACCCGTCCCGACGGTGCGCGGCATGCTGTGGATGGCGGCCTCGGGGCTGCTGTTCATCGTCCTCAACACGATCATGAAGCGCCTGTCCTACGACCTCGACCCCTGGCTCGTGGGCTTCCTTCGCTATGCTCTCGGCGCGCTCGTCATGGTCGGGACGGCGCTGCCCGGCGGGCTCGCGGCGCTGTGGCCGAAGGCGCCCGGGCTGCAGCTGGTGCGGGGGATGTTCCACACGGGCGGGATGATGCTCTGGTTCGCCGCGTTGCCGTTCGTCACGCTCGCCGAGCTGACCGCGATCGGCTTTTCCGGCCCGATCTTCATCTGCATCGGGGCGGTACTGTTCCTGAGCGAGCGCATGACGGGGGCGCGCTGGACGGCAGTGCTGGTCGGCTTCGCCGGCGTGCTGCTCGTGGTCAAGCCGGGCCAGGCCGAGGGCTTCGCCGGCATCTCGCCGGGCATGCTCCTGATGCTCGCCTCGGCGCCCGTGTTCGCCGGGTCCTATCTCGTCGCCAAGGCGCTCACGCGCTACGACCGCTCGGACGTCGTCGTGCTGTGGCAGCACGCGTGGGTGTCGATCCTGCTCGCGCCGTTCGCGCTCGCCTTCTGGAGCCCGCCGAGCGCCGTGCAGTGGGCGTTCCTCGTCGCCTGCGGCTTTCTCGGCGCGGGCGGGCACTACTGCATGGTGCGCGCGTTCCGCGTCGCCGACATCTCGGCGACGCAGTCGGTGAAGTTCCTGGAGCTCGTGTGGGCGGCGATCCTCGGCTGGATCGTCTTCGGCACGGCACCGGCGGGCGCGACGGTGGCGGGCGGAATAGTGATCCTCGCTTCCACGCTGCTGCTCGCGCGGCACGAGTCGCGCACGGCGGCGCGCGCCGCATGAGCGGCCTGGTCACCTCGCCGCACCGCCTTGCGTCCGCGGCGGGCGTCGACGTGCTGCGCGCTGGCGGCTCCGCGGTCGATGCGGCGATCGCGACGAGCGCGGCGCTGTGCGTGCTCTATCCACACATGACCGGGATCGGCGGCGACGCGTTCTGGCTGATTCACGAAGGCGGCACCGGCGCCGTCCGTTACCTCTGCGGCGGCGGCCAGGCGGCTGCGAGCGCCGATCGGGAATGGTTTCGCACGCGCGGGCATGCCGAGATCCCGCTCAAGGGCATCCTGCCCGCGACACTGACGGTGCCGGGGGCGGTGGCGAGCTGGGCGGAAGCGCACGCGCGCTACGGCCGCCTGCCGCTGGCGCGCTGCCTCGAGCAGGCAATCGGCTACGCGCGAGACGGCGCGCCGGTGAGCGCACGGGTCGCGCGGTTCATCGAGGCATCGAAGGCCGAGCTCGCGGCGTGCCCGGAAGCGGCCGCGATCTTCCTGCAGAAGGGCGCCACGCTCGTCAACCCGGGCCTCGCCCGGTCGCTGGAGCGCATTGCGCACGAGGGCCGCGCCGGGTTCTACGAAGGCGACACGATGCGCGAACTGGTGCGCTACGCCGAGGCGAACGGCGGCTTCTTCCGCGAGCATGACTTCGCGGCGCAGGCA
>JAOUGZ010000568.1 GCA_029865405.1 Betaproteobacteria bacterium | reverse complement strand
CATCCGCGGCGAGGAGCTCGTCGTAGACCTGCATCTTGGAGTACGCGAGCAGCACGGCGCGCTCGGGCGAGGTGAGCCCGCGCCGCGCCGCCTTGCGCTCCGCGATCTCGTCGTCCGAAGGCAGGAACTCGATGGCGCGGTTCAGCCGGCCGGCGCGCTCGAGCGCGTGGATGAAGCGCGCCTGCTGCTCGAGCAGCTGCGGCGCCACGCGCCCGGCCACCGACAGGCTCTGCGTCTGGAAGACGTTGTCGCGCAGCACCAGGGCGGCCACTTCGTCGGTCATGTCCGCGAGCAGCTTGTTGCGCTGCTTGAGCGTCAGGTCGCCTGCGCGCACCGCGGCGTCGAGCAGGATCTTGATGTTGACCTCGTGGTCGGAGCAGTCCACGCCGGCGGAATTGTCGATGGCGTCGGTATTGATGCGCCCGCCGGCCAGCGCGTACTCGATGCGCCCGAGCTGCGTCAGGCCGAGATTGCCACCCTCGGCGACGACCTTGCAGCGCAGCTCGCGGCCGTCGACGCGCAGGGCGTCGTTGGCGCGGTCGCCGACCTGGGCGTGGCTCTCGCGGCTCGCCTTGACGTAGGTGCCGATGCCGCCGTTGTAGAGCAGGTCGACGGGCGCCTTCAGGATCGCGCTCACCAGATCGCCGGGCGCGAGCGATCTTGCGTCCACGCCGAGCGCGCGCCGCGCCTCCGCCGAGAGCGGGACCGATTTCGCGCTGCGCGGCCAGACGCCGCCGCCTTTGGAGATCAGCTTGGCGTTATAGTCGGCCCAGGACGAGCGCGGCAGCGCGAACAGGCGCTCGCGCTCGGCGAAGCTCTTTTCCGCGTCGGGGTCCGGGTCGATGAACATGTGGCGGTGGTCGAAGGCAGCCACCAGGCGGATGTGGCGCGAGAGCAGCATGCCGTTGCCGAACACGTCGCCCGACATGTCGCCGATCCCGGCCACCGTGAAGGGTTGCGACTGCGTATCGCGCCCGAGCTCGCGGAAGTGGCGCTTGACCGATTCCCAGGCGCCGCGCGCGGTGATGCCCATCTTCTTGTGGTCGTAGCCCACCGAGCCGCCCGAGGCGAAGGCATCGCCCAGCCAGAACCCGTATTCCTGCGCCACGCCGTTGGCGATGTCGGAGAAGGTCGCGGTGCCCTTGTCGGCAGCCACTACCAGGTACGGATCGTCGCCGTCGTGGCGCACCACGTCGCGCGGCGGCACAGGCTTGCCTTCGACGAGGTTGTCGGAAACGTCGAGCAGGCCGCTGAGGAAGATCCGGTAGCACGCCACCCCCTCCTGCAGCAGCGCCTCGCGCTCGCCGGCGGGCGGCGGCCGCTTGACGACGAAGCCGCCTGTCGAGCCCACCGGCACGATGACGGCGTTCTTCACCATCTGCGCCTTCATCAGGCCGAGCACCTCCGTGCGGAAGTCCTCGCGCCGGTCCGACCAGCGCAGTCCGCCACGCGCCACCGGCCCGCCGCGCAAGTGCACGCCTTCGACGCGCGGCGAATACACGAAGATCTCGAACATCGGCCGCGGTTCCGGCAGCGCCGGCACTTTGCGCGGGTCGAATTTGAGCGAGACGTAGGGCTTGGGCTGGCCGTCGGCGGCCGGCTGGAACGCGTTGGTGCGGGTGGTGGCGAGCACGGCGGCGAGGAACTGGCGGACGATGCGGTCATCTTCCAGGCTCGGCACGCGCTCGAGCCCGGCCTCGAGCTCGCGCACCAGGGCTTCCTCGGTGCTCGCCACGGCGCGGCGCGGCTCGAAGCGCGCGTGGAACAGCCCGACCAGGGCGCGGGCGAGCGGCGCATGCGCGACCAGCGTCTGCTGCACGTACGACAGGCTGAAGATGAAGCCGGTCTGGCGCAGGTAGCGGGTGTAGGCGCGCAGGATCGCGATCTCGCGCGCCGAGAGCCCCGCCGCGAGCACCAGCTGGTTGAGGCTGTCGGGCTCGACGCGACCGGACCACATGGACTCGAACGCCTCGTGGAACAGCGGCCGCAGCCGCTCGAGCGCGAGTTCGCCCGCGTTGCGCGGCGCCAGCCCGAAATCGACGATCCACGCCTCCTCGCCGCCGGCCGGCTCGATGTGATAGGGCCGGTCATCGAGCACCCGCAGGCCGAGGTTCTCCAGGATCGGTAGCGCGTCCGAGAGCGCGAGCGGCGCGCCGGTGCGCACGAGCCGGAAGCGCAGCACGCCCAGCTCGGCGTCCGCCGGCCGGTACAGGTTCATGCCGAGCGCCGGCGGATCACCCAGGGCGTCGAGCATCTCGATGTCGGCAAGCGCGGCCTGCACCGCGTTGTCTTCGCGATAGCCCGCGGGAAACGCGCCGCCGTAGCGCGCGAAGAGCTGGTTGCCGCGCTCCTCGCCGAGCCGCGCGACGAGCAGCTCGTGCAGGTCGTCTTCCCAGCGCCGCGTGGCGGCGATGATCTTCGTCTCGAGATCGCGCACATCGAACTCGGGCACGGTGCCCGGCCGCGTGCGGATGACCATGAAGATGCGCGCCAGCGGCGATTCGGACAGGCTGACGGTGAATTCGGCCGCCGTGCCGTTGAAGGCCCCGGCGAGGATGCGCTGGAACTTCTGGCGCTGCTCGGTGTTGTACTTGTCGCGCGGCACGAACACCAGGCAGGTGAGGTAGCGGCCATAGGTGTCGCGCCGCACCAGCAGGCGCGTGCGCTGGCGCTCGCCGAGCTGCAGGATGGCGATGGCGTGCGCGTACAGCTCCTCGGGCTCGATCTGCAGCAGCTCG
>JAOUGZ010000567.1 GCA_029865405.1 Betaproteobacteria bacterium | reverse complement strand
CGCCGAACCCGGTGCAGAGCGTCATAAAATACTTCCCGCACGAGGTGCAGTAATGGATCGCGTGAGCACGCAGCAGCTGGCGACCCTGCCGGTCGAATTCAAGCTGAACGGACGCACGGTGGTCGGCCGGCCGGAGGAAACCATCATCGAGACGGCCAAGCGCCACGGCGTCGACATCCCGCATCTTTGCTACACGCCCGGTCTGCGGCCGGACGGCAATTGCCGCGCCTGCGTCGTCGAGATCAAGGGCGAGCGCGCGCTCGCGCCGTCCTGCTGCCGCTATCCCAAGGAAGGCATGGAAGTAACCAGCGATTCGGCGCGCGCCGTGCTGTCGCAGAAGATGGTGCTCGAGCTGCTGCTCGCGGACATGCCGGAGAAGCAGTACCGCAAGGATTCCGAGCTCGACCAGTGGGCGAGAAAGCTCGGTCTGGGCCTGCCGCGCTTCACGTCGCGCCGCCAGCCCAGGGCCGACGTGTCGCACCCGGCGATCGCGGTGAACCTCGATGCCTGCATCCAGTGCACGCGCTGCCTGCGCGCCTGCCGCGAAGAGCAGGTGAACGACGTCATCGGCTATGCCTGGCGCGGCGAGCACTCGAAGATCGTGTTCGACTTCGATGACCCGATGGGCGCCTCGACCTGCGTCGCTTGCGGCGAGTGCGTGCAGGCCTGCCCCACGGGCGCGCTGATGCCGGCGCGCGAGGCCGGGCTGCAGCAGATCGACAAGACCGTGGATTCGGTATGCCCGTTCTGCGGCGTGGGCTGTCTTCTCACTTACCACGTCAAGGAAAACGTGATCCAGTTCGTCAACGGCAAGGACGGCCCGTCGAATCACGGGCGCCTGTGCGTGAAGGGCCGCTACGGATTCGACTACGTCCAGCATCCGCACCGCCTGACCAAGCCGCTCATCCGCAAGCCGGGGGTGAAGAAATCGGCGGACTTCAGGATGGATCCGGGCAGCCGGGACGAAATGTTCCGCGAGGCGAGCTGGGAGGAGGCGCTGGAGGTCGCCGCCAAGGGCCTCGCGCGCATCCGCGACGCCGACCGCAGCGCGCTCGCCGGCTTCGGCTCGGCCAAGGGCTCGAACGAGGAGGCCTATCTGTTCCAGAAGCTGGTGCGCACGGGCTTCGGCACCAACAACGTCGATCACTGCACGCGCCTGTGCCATGCCTCCTCGGTGGCGGCGCTGCTCGAGGGCATCGGCTCGGGCGCGGTGTCGAACCAGGTGAACGACGTCGCCAACTCGGAGGTCATCTTTCTGATCGGCGCCAATCCCACCTCCAACCACCCGGTGGCGGCGACCTGGCTGAAAAACGCGGCGCAGCGCGGTGCGAAGCTGATCGTCGCCGACCCGCGGCGCACCGATCTGGGCCGCCACGCGACGCATTTCCTGCAGTTCCATCCGGACACCGACGTCGCGCTCCTGAATGCGATGATCCACACGATCATCGACGAGGGCCTGGCGAACGAGGCGTTCATCAAGGACCGCACCAGCGGCTACGACGCGCTGAAAGAGAACGCGAAGGCGTTCTCGCCCGAGAAAATGGCGCCGATCTGCGGCATTCCGGCAGCCACCATTCGCGAGGTGGCGCGACTGTACGCGACGTCGAAGGCGTCGATCATCCTGTGGGGCATGGGCATCAGCCAGCACGTGCACGGCACCGACAACGCGCGCTGCCTGATCGCGCTCACCCTGATGACCGGCCAGGTCGGGCGCCCGGGCACTGGGCTGCACCCGCTGCGCGGCCAGAACAACGTGCAGGGGGCATCGGATTCGGGGCTGATCCCGATGATGTACCCGGACTACCAGCGCGTGGCGACGCCGGAAGCGAAGGCGCGCTTCGAGAAGTTCTGGGGCGCCGAGCTCGATGCCAAGCCCGGCCTCACCGTGGTCGAAATCATGGACGCGGCCTACGAGGGCAAGATCCGCGGCATGTACATCATGGGGGAAAACCCGGCCATGTCGGATCCGGACCTCGCGCACGCGCGCGCGGCGATGGCGAAGCTCGAGCACCTGGTGGTGCAGGACATCTTTCTCACGGAAACGGCGTATCTCGCCGACGTCGTGCTGCCGGCGACCGCCTGGCCGGAGAAGGATGGCACGGTCACCAACACCGATCGCATGGTGCAGCTGGGGCGCAAGGCGCTCGATGCGCCGGGCGAGGCCAAGCCCGACCTGTGGATCCTCCAGGAGCTGGCGCGGCGCCTCGGGCTTGCCTGGAATTACACCGGGCCGAAGGAGGTGTGGAACGAAATGCGCGGCTGCATGGATTCGATCCGCGGCATCACCTGGGAGCGCCTGGAGCGCGATTCCTCGGTCACCTATCCGTGCGAGAACGAGGGCGATCCGGGGCAGCCGGTCGTGTTCCAGACCCACTTCCCGACCGCCACCGGCCGCGGCAAGTTCGTGCCCGCGGACCTGATCCGCGCCGACGAGCGGCCCGACCGCGACTACCCGATGGTGCTGATCACCGGGCGCCAGCTCGAGCACTGGCACACGGGCGCCATGACGCGCCGCTCGGGGGTGCTCGACGCCATCGAGCCCGAGCCGGTGGCGTCGCTGCACCCGCTCGATCTCGCGCAACTGAAGGCGAAGCCGGGCGACGTGGTGACGGTCGCTTCGCGCCGCGGCCGCATCGCGCTCTACGCGCGCGCCGACGAAGGCACGCCGCGCGGCGCGGTGTTCATTCCGTTTGCGTTCCAGGAGGCCGCGGCCAACCTGCTCACCAATCCGGTGCTCGACCCCTTCGGCAAGATT
>JAOUGZ010000566.1 GCA_029865405.1 Betaproteobacteria bacterium | reverse complement strand
TTTCGGATCCATGAGCGAATCAAGCATCGGCACCGACACCGAGAGATCGGCATCGAATACGTGCTCGCCCATGAATTCGTAGAAGTCGTTCACCCAGGGGCTGCCGCGCAGGGATTCGCCGGAAGAGTGCCCCGGCGTATGCCACTGGTCCTTGGCCATCCACACGTAGTTCTTCAGCTGATCGGTGAAGGGCGTGCGCGCGCGCTCCTGGATCTGCGCGTTCAGGATGCGGTAGATGCCGCGGTAGTCGCGCTCTTCGCGGTAGAAGTAGCCGTCCACCGCCTCGGTGAACAGCGCATCCACCACGTCGTCCTCTTTCTCCTGCGCGATCAGGATGTAGACCGAGAGCTCGGGCCGCAGGCGCGTCACGCGCTGCACCAGCTCGAGCGCCGAGACCTGCAGGGTGCGCCGCCGGCGGCTGGCGCCCTCGCCGTTGTGCTTGCCCAGGGTGTACAGCGTGTCGTCCACCAGCACGGCCTGGATGTCGCCGTCGGACTCGATGGCGGCGAGCGCCTCCTTGGCCGTGGTGACGCCGGAGAAGGCGATGCCGAGGGGGTTATCGAGCGAGCGCGCGGCGGCGTTCAGCCCCTTGACGAACTCGCGCAACACCAGGTGCTCGTCGTTGATGACGAGGATGCGGCTGACGGGCTTCGCCATGAGGGGCGCAAGTATAATCCGGCATGCCCGATGACTCGGCGACCGAGCCTGCCCGGCGCTCGTGCGCCGGGCACACCGGATGCAGCGCTACTGCATGGCCTTGATGGCCTGGGCGAGGCGGCTCTTGTGGCGTGCGGCGGCGTTGCGGTGCAGGATGCCCTTGGCGGCGACGCGGTCGATGATGCTGCGCGATTTCTCCAGCGCGGCGGCCGCCGCGGCCTTGTTGCCGCCGGCGATGGCTTTTCTCACGTTCTTGATCGCGGTGCGCACTTCGGTGCGCTGCGTGAAGTTGTGCGCGCGGCGCACGACGGCCTGGCGGGCCGACTTGCGCGAGGATTTGATGTTGGCCATGACCTTGATCCGGTGGCGAAAAAGGGGCGGATTCTAGCATGAACCGGGCGGCGGGAAACGCGGCGTGAACCTGCTCAGGGCCCTGGCCACCGTGAGCAGCATGACGTTCCTGTCGCGCGTGCTGGGCTACGCGCGCGATTTCTTCATCGCGCGCCTGTTCGGCGCGGGCCTCGCCACCGACGCCTTCTTCGTCGCCTTCCGCATTCCGAACCTGCTGCGGCGCATGTTCGCCGAAGGCGCGTTCTCGCAGGCCTTCGTCCCCATCCTCTCCGAGTACAAGAACCGGCAGTCGCCGCAGGAGACGCGCTCGCTGGTGGACGCCATCGGCACGGTGCTGTTTCTCGCCTTGGTCGCGGCGACGGCGCTGGGCATGCTCGCTGCGCCGCTCATCGGCTACCTGTTCGCGCCGGCCTGGTTCCACACCGACCCGCAGAAGTTCGGCCTCACCGTGCAGATGCTGCGCATCACGTTTCCCTACCTCTTCTTCATCTCGCTGGTGGCGCTGGCCGCGGGCGTGCTCAATACCTGGAGCCGGTTCGCGGTGCCGGCCTTCACGCCGGTCCTGCTCAACGTCTCGTTCATCGTCGCCGCGGCGTTCTTCGCGGAGCGCTTCGATCCGCCGGTGCTGGCGCTCGCCTGGGCGGTGTTCGTCGGCGGCGCGCTGCAGCTCGCGCTGCAGCTGCCGTTCCTGGCGCGCATCGGCATGCTGCCGCGCTGGCGCCTGGACCTGCGCCATCCCGGCGTGGCGCGCGTCCTGAAGCTCATGCTGCCCGCGGCCTTCGGCGTCTCGGTGAGCCAGGTGTCGCTGCTCATCAACACCATCTTCGCCTCGTTCCTGGTCACCGGCAGCGTGTCCTGGCTCTACTACGCGGACCGCCTGATGGAGTTTCCCGCCGGCATGCTGGGGGTGGCCGTCGGCACGATCCTGCTGCCCAGCCTGTCGCGCCACTATGCGAGCGGCGCCGCGCAGGAATACGGCAAGCTGCTCGATTGGGGGCTGCGCATCACGCTGCTGCTCGCGCTGCCTGCGGCGGCAGCCCTGGCGGTGCTCGCCGTGCCGCTGATCACGACGCTCTTTCACTACGGGCGGTTCGGTGCCGACGACGTGTGGATGACGCGCCAGGCCCTTGTCGCCTACAGCGTGGGCCTCGTCGGCATGATCCTGGTGAAGATCCTGGCGCCGGGGTTCTACGCGCGCCAGAACGTCATCACGCCGGTGAAGATCGGCTTGGCGACGCTGGCCGCGACGCAGCTCATGAACCTCGCCTTCATCGTCCCGCTGAAGCACGCCGGCCTCGCGCTCGCCATCGGCCTGGGCGCGTGCCTGAATGCGGCGCTGCTCTACCGCTACCTTCGTCGCGATGGCATCTACGCGCCGCAGCCGGGATGGGCCGCGTTCGCCGCGCGCGTTGCCTTTGCCGTGGCGGCGATGTCGGCGGTGCTGTACTTCGCCATGGGCCCGAGCGCCTGGTGGCTGCAGGCCGCCTGGCCGCACAAGGTGGCGGCCGTGTGCGGCCTGGTCGTGCTCGGCACCGCCGCGTATGGGCTGGTCCTGCTCGCGCTCGGATTCCACTGGCGCGACTTCTCGCGCCGCGAGTCGCCGTGATGGACGCGCCCGAGCGCTTCGCCGAGCTGCTCGCGCGCGACGAAGCCGAGATCGACCTGGCGCGCGCCTGCCTGCTGATCGCCGCGGATGCCTATCCGGGCCTGGACGTCGAGGGCTACCTGGGCGAGATCGAGCGGCTCGCCGT
>JAOUGZ010000565.1 GCA_029865405.1 Betaproteobacteria bacterium | reverse complement strand
CACGGTGATGCCGATCCAGATGTTCAACTGGACCTCGCGCCCGGAAGCGGCGTTTCACCAGAACGCCGCCGCAGCGGGCTTCGTGCTGGTGCTGATGACGCTCGGCATGAACGCCATCGCCATCTGGCTGCGCTACCGGCTGCGGAAGAGAATCAAATGGTAGCGGTGACCTCGAAGGTCGCCGCCGCGGGCGAGGCCAAGGCCAAGGCCGCGGTCAGGGACCTCAATTTCTTCTACGGCGACTTCCAGGCGCTGAAGGCGCTCGGCATGCCGGTCTATGAAAAGCAGGTCACTGCGCTCATCGGCCCGTCGGGCTGCGGCAAGTCGACGTTCCTGCGCTGCTTCAACCGCATGCACGACCTGTATCCGGGCAACCGCTACGAGGGCGAGATCCGCCTCTACCCGGACGACGTCAACATCCTTGCGCACGCCGTCGACCCGATCGAAGTGCGCATGCGCGTGTCCATGGTGTTCCAGAAGCCCAACCCCTTTCCGAAATCGATCTACGAGAACGTGGCCTACGGCCTGCGTGTGCGGGGCGAAAGCCGGCGCATCACCCTGAACGAGAAAGTCGAGGAGGCGCTGCGCAACGCCGCGCTATGGGAAGAGGTGAAGGACCGGATGCAGGAGCCCGCCTTCAATCTCTCCGGCGGCCAGCAGCAGCGGCTGTGCATCGCGCGCGCGCTCGCCACCGATCCCGAGATGCTGCTGTTCGACGAGCCGACCTCGGCGCTCGATCCGATTGCCACTGCCTCGATCGAGGAGCTGATCCACGACCTGAAGAAGAAGGTGACGATTCTCATCGTCACGCACAACATGCAGCAGGCGGCGCGCGTGTCCGATTACACCGCCTACATGTACCTTGGCGAGCTGATCGAATACGGCGTCACCGACGAGATTTTCATCAAGCCGAAGAAGAAGCAGACCGAGGACTACATCACCGGTCGCTTCGGCTAGGCGGCGTCACACCCAGCGCAGGCGGCGCAGCAGCACGTATCCGGCGATGCCGATCGCCAGGATGCCGAGCGTCACCGACCAGAAGGCCCATTCCCACTCGACGCCCGGAATGCCGCCGACGTTGATGCCGAGCAGCCCTGTGAGCAGCGATAGCGGCAGAAAGATCGCAGCGATGATCGAGAGCATGTACATGTTGCGATTCATGGCTTCGGCGAGCCGGGTGGTCAGCTCATCCTGGATGATGGCGGCGCGCTCGCGCGCCGCGTCGAGATCCTCGACGTAGCGCGTGATGCGGTCGGCCACTTCGCGCAGGCGCTGGCCGGCCTGGGCATCGATCCAGGCCACGCGCTCGGTCGTCAGCCGCGTCATGGCGTCGCGCTGCGGGGCGATGTATCGGCGCAGTTCGATGGCCACCCGCCGCAGCTCCCACAGTTGCGCACGCAAGTCCGCATGCGCATCGCCGATCGCCTTGTCTTCGAGCGCATCGATTTCGTCGTCCAGGTCGGCGATCACCGGCCCCATGCGCTCGACGAGGCGCGTCGCGAGCTCGACCAGGAAATCGCCTGCGTCCAGCGGGCCAGTGCCCGCGGCAAGCCGGTCGCGGATGTCGTTCACCGCCATCATGCGGCGCCGGCGCACGGTGACCGCGCGCTGCGCGTCGATGTAGATGCGCACCGCCACCATGTCCTCGGGATCCGCGCCCGGATTGAGGTTGACGCCGCGCAGGTTGACCAGCAGCCCCTCGCCCAGCGGCGTGCAGCGCGGCCGCACCTCGTCGTAGGTCAGCGCCTCGACGACGATCTCGGGCAAGCCGCTCTTCCCGCTCAGCCAGCCGCGGGTCCTTTCCCCCTCGAGGTTCAGGTGTACCCAGCTGAAGCCTCCGGTCGGCATGCTGTCGAGTTCGGCCCACTGCAACTCGCGCGCGCCGCCGCGACCGTCCAGGACGTAGGCGCAGATCAGTCCATCCAGGTCGCTCACGCCTCACCTCCCGGTCAATCGTTTCGAGCATCGTATCGCAGGCGCGCCGGTCACCGCGCGCAGCGCCCGCCGCGCAGCGCGCATTTGACGCACATCAAACCCGGGGACGGCGGATGTCGCAGGATGGCGGCGGGTGGAAACAGTACAGACCGATATAGCGATCATCGGCGCGGGCGGCGCGGGGCTTCGCGCCGCCATCGCGCTGGCCGAGTCGGCGCCGGCGCTGCGCATCGCGCTGGTTTCCAAGGTCTATCCGATGCGCAGCCACACCTGCGCGGCAGAGGGCGGCGCAGCCGGCGTGATCAAGTCCGACGACAGCCTGGCCCTGCACTTCGAGGATACGGTGGGCGGCGGTGACTGGCTGTCCGACCAGGACGCGGTGGACTTCTTCATCCGCGAGGCGCCCAAGGAGCTGATCCAGCTCGAGCATTGGGGGTGCCCATGGAGCCGCGAAGCGGACGGCTCGGTGGCGGTGCGGCCCTTCGGTGGCATGAAGAAGCAGCGCACCTGGTTCGCCGCCGACAAGTCAGGCTTTCACATCCTGCACACGCTGTTCCAGACTTCCCTGCGCTTTACATCGATCCAGCGCTTCGACGAGTACTACGCCACCGAGCTGCTGGTGGAAGACGGTCGCTGCGCGGGATTCGTGGCGATCGAGATGCGCAGTGGCCAGATGCGCTGCTTCGAGGCGCGGGCGGTGATCGTCGCCGGCGGGGGCGCGGGGCGTATGTTCCCGTTCACCACTAACGGCGCCGTCAAGACCGGCGACGGAATGGCGCTCGCCTATCGCGCCGGCGTGCCGCTGAAGGACATGGAGTTCGTGCAG
>JAOUGZ010000564.1 GCA_029865405.1 Betaproteobacteria bacterium | reverse complement strand
CGGCCGACCAGCGACTCGATCATCGCGAGCTCGGCGTCGGTGTGGTTGACTACCGGCGCCTTCATCATCATCTGCGGCGCCCCCTTGCCCAGGATGTAGCGCGGCTGTTCATGGTGCCGCGTGCGCACCGTTTCGCGCGCGCCGGGGTCGGCAAGCGGGATGAGGTCGGCCTCGCCGTAGCAGGTACACACGTAGGTCCTGTCGGCGGCGCTCTCCACATAGATACCGGTGCCGCGGATGCCGATGGTCGCCGTCTGCGCGTGCAGGGTCTTGCGCACCCCCGGCTGGTACACCGACAGCAGCGCGCCGGTGATGAGGCGGAACACGTCCGCCGCGGCACGCCCCACTTCAAGGCGCGAGTCCCCGCGCAGCAGGAAGGCATCGCGGTTGACGACGAAGATGATCTCGGCGCCGGTGGCGGTGGCGACGATGTCGCCCCGCTTCACGTCCATGCCGCGCTTGGCTGGCGCGTCATTGATGTGCGCCTCGCCGCGCACGCGGTAGACGCCCTTCTCCAGCGTGCCGGCGGCGAGCGCCTCGCGCACCAGGAGCAGCGCCGCCGCGCCCAGCAGGAAGCGCCGCCGCGCGCTCACCGGCGCGATTCGCCGCCGCTCGGCCATGCGGTTTCGAAGCGCCAGCCGTGCTGCGCTTCGATGCGCTCGCGGAACGCCGCTTCGAGTCCCGGTTCGCCCGCCAGGCGCGCGGGAAACCCGCCTTCGATCACGACGCATTCGCCCAGATGTGCGGCACGCAGGCCGGCCTCGCGCCGCCCGTGCAGCCAGATCGCTTCGCCCTCCAGGTAAGCCGGCAATCCGAACATGCGGCAGGCGGCGACCGCCGGCATCGCGCCCCAGGCGAGCCAGCGCCACGTCCTGCCGGGCGCGAGACGCCGCGGCGCAATGAGCGCGAATGCGCAGGCGCCCGACGCGCGCAGCCAGACGAGGAGCGGGTCCGCCTCGGCCGGTCGCCCTGCGGCGACGCCGGCGCACAGCGCCGCGATCCCGTCCGCGGAATGTGGCATGCGCATCCAGCGCGCTGTCTGTGCCATGACGAGGGCATATATAGCACGCTCGTCGCGCTATGCAATAATCGCAGCGCGCCATGGAGACGGAACACACCGCGACGGCGAACGATCTTGCGGCCGCGGGCAGTCGCTGGCTGGTCACCGTGACGCGGCTGCCGACCGAGGACCCCGCGGGCCGCATGCGCATGCTGCGCACGCTGGAGTCGCTGGGCGCGGCGGTCATGCGCGAAGGCGTCTACCTCCTTCCCGACACGCACGACAACCGCCACGCGCTGGAGCGGCTCGCGCAGTACGTGGCGCAGAACGCGGGCATCGCCAGCGTGCTGCGCGTCGTCGCGGCCGACGAGACGCAAGCGGCACAGCTCAAGCGCTATTTCGACCGTTCGGCGCGCTACGACGAGCTGACCAAGAACGTCCTTAGCCTGCGCGTGGGCTTCGGCGTGTCCGACGCCTCCGCCATTTCGCGCGTGCTGCACAAGCAGCGCCGCGACTTCGAGGCCATCGCCGCGCTCGATTTCTTTCCGAACGAGGCGCGCGGACGCACCGAGCAGGCGCTGGCCGAGGCGGAAACCGAAGTGCGCGGGCTGCTGTTTCCGGCGCAGCCGGGGGCCGCGGCGCCGGGCGCCGAGCCGCTGCAACGCCGCACATGGGCGACGCGCCGGCCGCTGTGGGCCGACCGGCTGGCCAGCGCCTGGCTGATCCGGCGCTTCATCGATTCGGAGGCGAAGCTGCAGTGGCTCGACAAGGGCGACGCCTGCCCCGCAGGCGTGCTCGGCTTCGGGTTCGAGGGTGCGCGCTTCGCCAACAGCGAGGCGCGTGTCACCTTCGAGCAGATGCTGACCGATTTCGGCATGGCCGGGCACGCCGCGCTCGACCGAATCGGCAGCATCGTGCACTTTCTCGAGGCGCGGGGCACGCCGGTGCCCGAGGCCGCCGGCGTGCAGACCCTGCTGCAGGGCGCCGTGCGGCGCGCCGCGAGCGACGACGAGCTGCTGCGCGAAGCGGAGAAGACCTTCGATCTCCTGTACGACGCCTATTCGGATGCGCGCGAGATGACCCACGCGTGAGCGCACGCGCGCGAGACCGCTCGCGAGTGGTCAGCGCTTGGCGTCCCGCTGCTCCTGCGCGTGGCGCGCGCGCAGCTCCTTGAGCCGCGCCTCGACCGCGGACAGCTCGTAGAAATTGCCGTCGCCGGCGGCACGCGCGAGCTGCAGCTGCTCGATGGCGGCCGGTACGCTGCCCCGCAGGAGGTAGAGCTCCGCCTGGGCCTGGTGCTGCAGCAGGCGCTTGCCGAGCGCGGCGAAGGTCTGCGCCTGCAGCGAGCGCAGTCGCGCATCTTCCGGATGGCGGCGCACGGGCCCGCTGAGCGCGGCCAGCGCCTCCTGAAACCGCCCCGCCTGGTTCAGCGCCTGGGCATGGGCAAGAATCAGCGCCACCCGCCCCGGAAAGCGCTGCTGCGCCGCCTCGAGCGTGGCCAGCGCCGCGGGGCCATCCCCCGAGGCCTGCCGCACGCGCGCTGCCAAGGTCTCGATCATCGGGCTTGCCGCACCCGTTTCGCGCAACACTGCCAGGTCGGCCCGCGCTTCCGGCAGCTGGCGCGCACGCAGGCGCGCCGACACCAGGCCATAGCGCGCGGCCGTCTCGTTGGCGTAGCGCCGCTCGCGCACTGCGGCGGAAAAGGTGGCCACCGCCTCGTGCGCTTCGCCGCTCTCCGCCCGCAGCTTTGCGCGCACCAGGTG
>JAOUGZ010000563.1 GCA_029865405.1 Betaproteobacteria bacterium | reverse complement strand
CACGCTGTAGTACAGCGGCTGCCCGGCAATGCGCTGGTACTGCTCGCGCGCGCCCTCCGCGTCGCCCAACGCCTCGCGCGCGCGCGCGCTCCAGTAGGCCCAGGCCAGATCGAGGCGCGCCTGCGGCGACATCGGCTCGATCGCGTCGAGCACGGTGCGCCAGCGCCCGGCGCGCAGCGCCGCGCGCGCCTTCCATGCGAGCTGCGTGTCGTCGAGCGCCGTGGCGCCGGCACGCAGGTACCACTCGAGCGCCTGATCGCGGTGCTCGAACGCGGCGAGCGTCGCGAGCCGCGCCCACAGATACTCGCGGTCCTCGCGCGGCAGGCGCGTGCCGTCGCCTTCGCCCAGCGCCTGCGCCGCGGCGAGCAGATCGCTGCGCGCCAGGCGCAGCAGCGCGAACACCACCATCTCGCGCGCGGCGCGCGGCTCGAGATCGCGCGGCGCGCGCTCGAGCAGCTGCCGCGGCGCCGTCACCGCCTGCGCCAGCAGCCGCTCGTTCGGCCGCGCCGCCGCCGGCAGGTCCTCGAGCCCGCGCCGAGCCGCCGTGACATAGCCGTAGTACAGCTGCAGCCGCGCGCGCTGCCAGACGCGCTCCACGTCGACCGCGCCGGCCGCGCGCAGCTCGGCCGCAAGCCGCTGGCAGCCCTCGGGCACATCGCGCAGCTCGAGCCACACGGCGCGCGCTTCGAGCGCCGCCTGCGCATCGCCGCGCGCGTGACGCGCGCGCCAGGCGTGACAGCGGATCTCGAGATCGTCCTGCACCAGCGGCCCGAGCATGCGCTCGAAGGCGCGCCAGTCTTCGCGCCGGCCGAGCTCCTTCAGCCAGTCGGCGCGCAATTGATCGGCCAGGTAGGCTTGCGCGTGACGCGCGAGGTAGCCCTCGATGTCCGCGCTGACGGCGTCCTCGATGCGCAGTTTCATGCGCCAGTACTCGACCCAGGGCGCGAGCGTGTGCCCATTGAGCGCGCGCGCATGGCGCTCAAGACGGTCGGGATCGCCCGCGCGGAACGCATCGTAGGCGCCGAGCAGGGCTTCGTCGTTTCCCTGCGCGCCGCCCGCAGCGAATGCGGTGCAGGCGAGTGCTATATTGAGGAAACGCCTATAAATCATGTACTAAGAATATCACGCGAATGACGCCGGCAACCCTCGCCCCCTGGCGCAAAAGCGAGCGAGCGCGCCTGCTCGCCGCGCGCGCGGCGGTCGATGCGCAAACGCTCGAGGCCTGGCGCCGCGCGATCGACGCGCACCTCGAGCGCGGCTTCCCGGGGCTGGCGAAGGCGTGCATCGCCTTTTGCTGGCCGATCCGCAACGAGTACGACGCGCGCCCTCTGGCCAGGACGCTGCGCGAAGCGGGGGCCGTCACTGCGCTGCCGGTGGTGGTGGCGCCGCGCACCCCGCTCGTGTTCCGCGAGTGGCACCCGGGCGCCGAACTGGCGGCGGGGCCGCTCGGCATCCCGTATCCGGTCGGATCGCGCGAGCTCGTGCCGCAGACGGTGCTCCTGCCGATGAACGGCTGGGACGCCCAGGGCCACCGCCTGGGCTATGGCGGCGGGTTCTTCGATCGCACGCTGGCGGCGATGAAGACGCGGCCCCTGGTGATCGGCGTCGCCTACGAGCTCGCGCGCATCGCCACCATCCATCCACAGCCCTGGGACATCCCGGTGGATTACGTCGTCAGCGAGCGCGGCGTGTACCGGCGCGACGCGGGCGAGCTCGTTTTTCTCGGGAATTGCTTCAGGAACAGCCGGTAGGCGGGATTCCGGGTCTCGTTGCTCGCCGGATAGCCCAGGCGCGCGAGAAAGCGTCGGAAGTCGCCCATCTCGCGCCGCGGCACCTGCAGGCCGACCAGGATCGAGCCGTAGTCGGCGCCATAGTTGCGATAGTTGAACAGGCTGATATTCCAGGTCGGGTTCATTGCCGTGAGGAACTTCATCAGCGCGCCGGGACGCTCGGGAAATTCGAAGCGGTACAGCAGCTCGTCGCGCGCGAGCGCCGAGTGCCCGCCGATCATGTGGCGCATGTGGCCCTTGGCCACCTCGTCGGTGGACATGTCGAGCGTGCCAAAGCCCGCGCGGCGCAGGCCGCGCACGATGCGCTGCGTCTCGGCGCGGTCCTGCACCGTGACGCCGACGAAGATGTGTGCTTCGCGCGGATCCGACATGCGGTAGTTGAATTCCGTGATGTTGCGCCCGCCGAGCGCGCGGCAAAAGCGCCGGAAGCTGCCGCGCCGTTCGGGAATCGTCACGCCGAGCACCGCCTCGCGGTGCTCGCCGACTTCGGCGCGCTCGGCGACGAAGCGCAGGCGGTCGAAGTTGGTGTTGGCGCCGCTCGCCACCGCCACCAGGGTCTTGCCGCGCGCGCCCTGGCGCTCGGCCCAGGCCTTGGCGCCGGCGATCGCCAGCGCGCCGGCGGGCTCGAGCACCACGCGCGTGTCCTCGAACACGTCCTTGATCGCGGCGCAGATCTCGTCGGTGTCGACGCGCACCATCTCGTCGACGAGCTTGCGGGCGAGGCGGAACGTCTCCTTGCCGACCTGCTTCACGGCGACGCCGTCGGCGAACAGGCCGACGTGATCCAGCTTCACGCGGCGCCCCGCCTGCAGCGAGCGCGCCATGGCGTCGGCGTCGTCGGGCTCGACACCGACCACCCGCACGCCGGGGCGCAGATGCTTGAGGTAGGCGGCGATGCCGGCTATCAGCCCGCCGCCGCCAACCGGAACGAACACCGCGTCCACTGCGCCCTCGCACTGGCGCAGGATCTCCATG
>JAOUGZ010000562.1 GCA_029865405.1 Betaproteobacteria bacterium | reverse complement strand
GCGCGCATGCGTGCCATGAAGAGCCGGCGCGAGTACTTCAACCTGGGCTGAACGCCCGCGCCCGGGCTAGCCCGGGTAGGGATCGAAGGTGATGGATTCCACGGGACAGCCCATCGACACCGCCATCCTGTCCATGGCTTCGTCCGTCAGTGCGACCGGCTGGAACTCCTTGTCGCCGCCCTTGGCGGAGATGAACGCCTTGGCAGCGGCCTCTGTGTTCCAGGTCACCACCGGGTCCGGGCTGATGCCGGCGACCCGCCGGCAGATCGGGAAGCCGTCGGACCTGTAGACGATCGCATACATGGCGCCCCCTTCGCATCTCTTTTCGTGCCGCTGCGACCGGTTCGTTATAACCGATTCCCTCTGGCGTCGCCAAGCTTGCCGAGCCGGCGCGGCCATGCGCGTCGCACGCGCTTGCTGCGCAAGCATTGCCGCTCGCGCGGCAAGATCCTGCCCCCGGCGCGAGCGCGCCGTTCGATTCCCCTGCGCGCGGCGCCCCGGCCTCATCCGGCGGCGCCGTTCGCGCCCCATGACGGAATTTCAACAACCGGCTGCCAACTAGTTCACGCGACCTAAGGTTTTCCCCGGTAAACCCTCAGGATTCGCCTGATTTGCCTAGTGATTGTCAAACAGCGTTAAATGGAATACGAGCGGTCCGGAACGGCTTATCGCCGCGTCCGGGCAAGCGTAAGCAACCGGCCCTCGGCAATAGGGCCTTCATCAACCGGGGAAGGAGAATCAAATGAGCAACATGTTCGATGCAGTCGGGCTGCGCGCGCCGTGCACGCGGCGCTACACGGAACTCGAATACGAGTTCGAGCCGGCGACCGGCACCCTCTGGGGCTTCATGAAGCAGCGCGGCAACGCCTGCTTCAACCTCGGCATCCTCAAGGACATCCGCGATCACGACGAGGCGCTCTCCGCGAACGGCGGTTGCGTCGACTTCGAGGGAACGATGCAGCGGGTGAACTGGTACGTGGCGGCGTCGCGCGTGCCCAAGGTGTTCAACCTGGGCGGCGATCTGGCGCTGTTCCTGCTGCTGATCAAGGCGCGCGACCGCGACGCGCTCGCGCACTACGCGCGCCTGTGCATCGACAACGTCTACGCGCGCATCAGCAACTACGGCTGCCCGCAGGTGGCCACGCTTTCCCTCGTGCAGGGCGACGCGCTCGGCGGCGGCTTCGAGACCGCCCTGTCCTCGGACGTGCTCATCGCAGAGGAATCGGCGCAGATGGGCCTGCCCGAGATCCTGTTCAACCTGTTTCCCGGCATGGGCGCCTACAGCCTGCTCGCGCGCCGCATCGGCATGCGCGAGGCCGAGAAGCTGATCCTGTCCGGCCGCGTGCATTCCGCCGCCAAGCTGCATGAAATGGGCGTCGTCGACGTGCTCGCCAAGGACGGCGAAGGCGAGGCCGCGGTGCGCGACTGGATCGCCGCGAACGGCAAGCGCCGCAACGGACTGCAGGGCGTGATGCGTGCGCGCCAGCAGGTGTTCCCGATAAAGCGCGAGGAGCTCGACGCCATCGGCGAAACCTGGGTGGATTGCGCCCTGCGTCTCGAGGACCGGGACCTGCGCATGATGGGCCGCGTGGTGCGCGCGCAGATGCGGCGCCTGGAGGACGGCGTCGTGACCGACATCACCGCCGAAGCGCTGGCGGCGGCGGGCTGATATGCCTAGGCCGGGCCCAGAGGGCCGCCGATCCTGAAGATCTGGCTGAACTGATGGAAGTTCACGTTCGCCGAGCGGATGATCGCCGCTTGCGCGGCGGGGTCCGCGATCGTCCGCATCAGGCGGTTGAGGCTCGCCATATGGTCGAGGTCCATGGCGGCGTGCGACGACAGGAACTTGAAGCCGCCCGCCGAGGCATCGCGCCCGGTCTTTCGCGCAATCGCTTCGCACACGCGCCCTCCGTACACCGACGCGATTACCTCGAACACGTACAGCATGCCAAGCACGGCGCACGGATGCACGTGTTCCGTCGCATAGTAGTTGAACGCGATCAACGCCTGCACCGGAGCGCTCGGCAGCGAGGCGCGCGCCGCGAAGACATCGCCCCCCATTGCCTCGATGTCTTCCAGCACCGACGCCTCGCGCCCCTTCTCCTCCTGGATGCGCGCCTGCAGCGCGTCTCGCACGGCGCCGAAGTCGTCGCCGCAGCGCGCTGCCGCAGTCGCCATCGCCGGGGAGAAATGCCGGACGATGTGATAAAGCTCGCGCAGAAGGACGCGGTATTCCTCGGGTGTCAGGCCATGATGCACCATCGCATGCACGCGCGGCTCCGCCTCGAGGGCGCGGCGGCTGGCATCGGAACTCTCGAGCAGCGTGATGAAGAAGGACACGGTCTTTCCACCGACGGATATTCGCCTGGATTGTAGCGTTGCGGCTGAATGGTCTGCCGAGGCGATGAAGAAAGCGCTTTCGCCCCGCTTGCGCGGCAGCATGCGCGCGTGGGTGCCGTAGAAGGCGATACGCCGTGAGGATGCTCGCCAATCTCAAGTACACCTTCGTTTCGCTGTACGCCTTGGTGATGCTCGGCCGGCGCACCGACGATGTGAGGAATGTCTTCCTGATCGGCAATGCGCAGGACAATCTTGCGGAGCCGGCACGGGCATCCGGCAAGTTGCGCGATCCGTTCCGCAATCCGGGCCTGGAGCGCATGTGGCAGGAGCGCTATTGCCCCCCGCGCTACGACGTAAACGAACTCATGGCCCTGAGCCCGGCAACCCTGGGCGGCGCCTATGCTCGGCACATGGTGCGTCGCGGCCTGCG
>JAOUGZ010000561.1 GCA_029865405.1 Betaproteobacteria bacterium | reverse complement strand
GCGAGCGGTTTCTCGAGGGGCGCGAGGAGCAGCCGCAACTCCTCCTGCAGCGCGCGCTTCAGCGCCTGGGGTTCGGCGATGCGCTCCCGGCGCGCCCGCTCGCGCAGCCGCTCGAGCAGCACGCGCGTCGCCTGCACGCCGCAATCGGCCGTGAGCAGCGCGTCTTCCAGCGCCTCGTAGAGCGCTTCGTCGACCGCCGAGCGGCCGAACAGCGCGCCCAAGCCGCCGCCCAGGGCAGCGCGCGTGCGCGCGAGGCCCTGCCGGAGACGCGCCGCCCACGAGGTCGCTGCTAACATCGTGCGGTGGATTCTAACAAGCGCCTCGCGCGCGGCCGCGTGCGCATCATCGGCGGCGCGCTGCGCGGCCGGCGCATCGAAGTGCCCGTGCGGGCCGACGTGCGCCCGACCCCTGACCGCGTGCGCGAAACGCTGTTCAACTGGCTCGGCCAGCGGCTCGACGGCGCCGCCTGCCTGGATCTGTTCGCCGGCAGCGGCGCGCTCGGCTTCGAGGCCGCATCGCGCGGCGCGGGGCGCGTCGTGATGGTGGAGGCCGATCGCGGCGTCGCGGCGGCGCTTCGACGCAGCCGCGATCAGCTCGGGGCGGCTGCAGTGGCGGTCGTGGCCGGCGACGCCTTCGCTTTCCTGGCGCGGGGCGGCGAGCGATTCGACGTGGTTTTCCTCGATCCGCCGTTCAGGCAGAATGCCCTGCCGGCGCTGCTCGCCGCGCTGCCGCCGCGGCTGCAGCGCGGCGCGCGCGTGTACCTGGAGGGGGCGCAACCGGCGGTCGTGGCGGCGCCGTGGCGCGAGCTGAAGCGCGCGCGCGCCGGGCAGGTGAGCTACCAACTACTGCAATGGAGCGAACATGATCCGAGCGGTATACCCGGGGACCTTTGACCCGCTGACGCGCGGCCACGAGGATCTGGTGCGGCGCGCGGCGAAGCTGTTCGATCCGCTGATCATCGGCGTCGCCAAGAGCCGCGGCAAGAGCACCTTCTTCAGCCTGCAGGAGCGCACGGACATGGCGCAGGAAGTGCTCGGCGACCTGAAGAACGTGAAGATCGCGAGCTTCACCGGCCTGCTCGCGGACTTCGTGCGCAAGCACGACGCCCACGTCGTGATCCGGGGGCTGCGCGCGGTGTCGGACTTCGAGTACGAGTTCCAGCTCGCCGGCATGAACCGCAGCCTCTACCCGGACTTCGAGACGCTGTTCCTCACGCCGTCCGAGCAGCACATGTTCATCTCGGCGACGCTGGTGCGCGAGATCGCCACGCTCGGCGGGGACGTCGCCAAGTTCGTCCATCCCTACGTCGGCCGGCGGCTCGCCGCGAAGGTGAAATCCCTCGGCAGGACGTGACGCCCTAGCGCTGGCAGGCGGGACAGAAGTAGGTCGAGCGCTGGCCCTGCTCGATGCGGCGCACCGCGGCCCCGCAGCGCCGGCAGGGCTTGCCCTCGCGCCCGTACACCCGCGAGCGCAACTGGAAGCAGCCGTAGACGCCGTCGCTGCCGACGAAGTCGCGCAGCGACGAGCCGCCGGCGCGAATCGCCGCGCGCAGCGTCGCCTTGATGGCGCGCGCGAGGCGCGCGCAGCGCTCGGGCGACAGGCGCCGCGCGGGCGTGCGCGGGTCGATGCGCGCGCGGTACAGGCTCTCGCTGGCGTAGATGTTCCCCACGCCGACCACGCGACGGCTGTCCATGAGGAACACCTTGATCGGCGCGCGGTGCGCGCGCGTCAGCTGGTGCAGGCGCGCGCCGTCGAGGGCGCGCGACAGCGGCTCGACGCCAAGCCGCGCAAGGAGCGGATGGGGCGCGGCGCCCGCCGCGCGCCACAGCACG
Source organism: Betaproteobacteria bacterium (assembly GCA_029865405.1). The sequence continues at coordinate 940 of JAOUGZ010000561.1, read as the reverse complement.
GCGCCGAAGCGCCGCGGATCGCGCAGGCGCAGCAGGCGCTCGCCCAGCACCAGGTCGAAGTGATCGTGCTTGTCGAACGCGGTGCCCGCGGGCAGCAGGCGCAGGCTTCCGCTCATGCCGAGGTGCACGATCAGGTGGCCCGCGCCGCAGTCGAGGAGAAGGTACTTGGCGCGCCGCTTGACCGAGCGCACGGTCAGCCCGGCCAGATGGCGCACCGCGTCCGGCACGGGCCAGCGCAGACGCGGCTCGCGCACCGCGATCGCGGAGATGCGCCGCCCGGCGAGCGCGCGGGCGATGCCGCGGCGCGTGACCTCTACTTCGGGTAGCTCTGGCATGGAACTTTGTTGCTTGTGCGGGGCACCAAATATACCTACACTCCTTCGGCCATGCCCGTAGCAAATCGCCTGTTCAGCCTGCTCCTCGCGCTGCCGCTCGCCGCGTGCGTGGCGCTGGCGCAGACCGATGAGGAACAGGGCGCGCACGAGGAGCTTCCCGCGGTTGCCGAAGCTGCAGCGGCAGAGCCGTCCACGGCGCGCCTGCCCGAGCAGGAGCTGACCGAGCCGCTGCTCTACGAATTGCTGCTTGCCGAGATCGCGCTGCAGCGCGGCGACGCCGCCCTGGCGGCGCAGACCTACGCCGAGCTCGCCAAGCGCACGCGCGACCCGCGCGTCGCGCGCCGCGCGGTGGAGGTCGCGAACTTCGCGCGCACGCCGCAGTTCGCGCTGGAGGCGGCGCAGGTCTGGCACGAAGCCGACGCCGACTCGGCGCAGGCGCTGCAGACGCTGACCGTCCTGCTGGTCAACGCACGCAGGGTGGACGATGCGCAGCCGTACCTCGCCAAGCTCCTCGATCGCGACGGCGACGCGGCGGCCAACGGCTTCCTCCAGCTCGGGCGATTGCTCGCCGGCAACCCCGACAAGCGGGCCAATCTGCGCGTGGT
>JAOUGZ010000073.1 GCA_029865405.1 Betaproteobacteria bacterium | reverse complement strand
CTTCGCGCAGATGGATTTCGCGACGCGCAACCTCTACCGCAACGCGATCGAGGAGCTCGCGCGGGGCGCGAAGCGCCCGGAGCTCGAGATCGCGCAGGCGGCCCTGGCGGCCGCGACGGGAGCGGGGCGGGAACGGGATCCGGGCTACCACCTGATCGCCGGCGGGCGCCGCGCATTCGAAGCGAGGATCGGCTATCGCGCTCCCCTGCGCAGCCTGCCCGGCCGTCTCGGCGCCGGGCTCGGCATCGGCGGCTATATCGCCGCGGTCGCGCTGGTCGCCGCGATCGTCCTCGCCTTGCCGCTCGCCGCGCTGGCGGGGCTCGGCGGCGCCTGGCTCGGTGTGCTCGCGGCGCTCGGCCTCGTCCCGGCGCTCGACGCGGCGATGGCGCTCGTGAATCGCGCGGTCACGCGCGGGTTCGGCGCGACGCTGCTGCCGGGGCTGGCGCTGCGCGAGGGCATCCCTGCGCACCTGCGCACGGTGGTCGCGGTCCCGATCCTGCTCACGACGCGGGACGAGCTGGAAGAGCAGCTCGAGCGCCTGGAGATCCATCACCTCGCCAGCCCGGAGCGCGAGCTGCATTTCGCGCTGCTCTCGGACTGGAAGGACGCCGCGACCGAGACCGTTGCGGGCGACGACGCGCTGCTCGAGGCGGCCGCCGCGGGCATCGCGCGCCTCAATCGGCGCTACGGTCCGGCCGGCGGCGGCGACCGGTTCCTCCTGTTCCATCGCCGGCGGCTCTGGAGCGAAGGGCAGCGGCGCTGGATGGGATGGGAGCGCAAGCGCGGCAAGCTCCACGAGCTGAACCGCCTGCTGCGCGGCGCGACCGATACGACCTTCATCGGCGCAGGCGGACCCTTGTCGGCGCCGCCCGCCGGCGTGCGCTACGTCATCACGCTCGATGCCGATACGCGCATGCCGCGCGAAGCGGCGCGGCGTCTCGTCGGCAAGATGGCGCACCCGCTCAACCAACCGCGCTTCGACGCCGCCGCGCGGCGCGTCGTCGAGGGCTACGGCGTGCTGCAGCCGCGCGTGACGCCTTCCCTGCCGGTCGGGCGCGAAGGCTCGCTCTACCAGAGGATCTTCTCCAGCATGAGCGGCATCGACCCCTACGCCGCCGCGGTGTCCGACGTGTACCAGGACCTCTTCGGCGAAGGCTCCTTCACGGGCAAGGGCATCTACGACGTGGACGCCTTCGAAGCCGCGCTCGAGGGCCGCGTGCGCGAAGGCACGCTCCTCAGCCACGACCTCTTCGAAGGCACGTTCGCCCGCGCCGGCCTCGCCTCCGATATCGAGGTGGTGGAGGAGTTCCCGTCGCGCTACGACGTGGCCGCCGCGCGCCAGCACCGCTGGGCGCGCGGCGACTGGCAGCTGCTGCCGTGGATCGCCGGGCGCGCGGGGGCGCTGCCGCCGATCGGCCGCTGGAAGATGCTCGACAACCTGCGCCGCTCGCTCTCGGCGCCGGCGTGCGTGCTCGCCCTCGCCGCCGGATGGGCGCTGCCCCTGCAGGCGGCCGTCCTCTGGACGGGCTTCGTCGTGTCGACGATCGCGCTGGCGACGCTGGTGCCGCTGCTCGCGGCGATCGTGCCGCGGCGCGCGCGCACCACGACGCGCAGCCACCTGCGCGCGCTCGCCACGGATGTGCGGCTCGCGCTTTCGCTGACGGCGTTGCTGCTCGTGTTCCTCGCGCACCAGGCCTGGCTGATGGCCGATGCGGTCGCACGCACGCTCTATCGCCTCGCCGTCAGCCGCCGGCGCCTGCTCGACTGGGTCACGGCGGGGCAGGCGACGGTGAGCCGCGAGCTCGGTCTCCTCGGGTTCTATCGGCACATGGGCGGCGGCGTCGCGCTCGGCCTCGTGGCCGCGATCGTGCTGTGGTGGATCGGGAGCGAGGCCTGGCCCGTGGCGGCGCCGTTCCTGCTCGCCTGGATCGCCTCGCCCGCCATCGCCCGCTGGACGAGCCTGTCGCCGCGCGTCGCCGGCCGCCTGCCGGTCTCGCCCGGGGAAGCGCGCGCCTTGCGCCGGGTGGCGCGCCGCACCTGGCGCTTCTTCGAGACCTTCGTGACGGCGGCCGAGCACTGGCTGCCGCCGGACAATTTCCAGGAAGACCCGAAGCCCGTCGTCGCGCACCGCACCTCGCCCACCAACATGGGCGTGTATCTGCTCTCGGCCGCCAGCGCGCGCGACTTCGGCTGGGCCGGCACCGCCGATACCGTGGAGCGGCTGGAAGCGACGCTCGCGACGATGGGCGGCCTGCCGCGCTTCCGCGGGCACTTCTACAACTGGTACGACACGCGCGAGCTGCGCCCGCTCGAGCCGCAATACGTCTCGTCGGTGGACAGCGGCAACCTGGCCGGGCACCTGGTCGCGCTGGCGAACGCCTGCCGCGAGTGGATCGGCGGCGCGCTGCCGGAGGCCGGGATTCTCGCCGGCATCGAGGACAGCCTGGACCTCACGCGCGAGGCCGTGCAGGCGTGTCCCGAGGACCGCCGCACGCAGACCATCACGCTCGGCCAGCTCACCGAGGCGCTCGATGCGCTCGGCGCCGCGCTGCGCCAGGGCATCGCGCAGGCCGGGCCGCAGGCCGCGACCCTGCTCGACATCGCGCGCACGCTGGCGAGCGAGCGCGGCGACGACGCCGGCGCCGAGATGCTCGCCTGGGCCGAGGCCACGCACCGCTCGATCGAGAGCCACCGCCGCGACCGCGCCCGGACCGGCGAGGACGCGCGTGCGCTGGATGAGCGCCTCGCCTCGCTCGAGGCGACGGCGCGGGCCATGGCCGAGGCGATGGACTTCGGCTTCCTGCTCGACCCGGAGCGAAAGCTCCTCTCGATCGGCTACCGCGTCGCCGAGGGCGAGCTCGACCCGAGCTGCTACGACCTGCTCGCCTCGGAGGCGCGCCTCGCGAGCTTCGTGGCGATCGCCAAGGGCGATGTCGCCTCGCGCCACTGGTTCAGGCTCGGGCGCGCCGTCACGCCGAGCGGCGGCGGCGCGGCGCTCGTCTCCTGGTCGGGATCGATGTTCGAGTACCTGATGCCCTCGCTCGTCATGCGCGCGCCGGCCGGGAGCCTGCTCGAGCAGACGAGCCGCCTGGTCGTGCGCCGGCAGATCGCCTACGGCGCCGAGCTCGGCGTGCCCTGGGGCCTTTCGGAGTCGGCCTACAACGTGCGCGACCTGGAGTTCACCTACCAGTACTCGAACTTCGGCGTCCCGGGCCTGGGCCTGAAGCGCGGGCTCGGCGCGAACGCCGTCGTCGCGCCCTACGCGACGGCGCTCGCGGCGATGGTCGATCCGGGCGCCGCGGTGCGCAACTTCGCGCGGCTCGCCGCGCTCGGCGCGCGCGGCCGCTACGGCTTCTACGAGGCGCTCGACTACACGCCCACGCGCCTGCCCGAGGGCAAGGACGTGGCGATCGTGCGCGCCTTCATGGCGCACCACCAGGGCATGACGGTCATCGCCCTCGCCAACGTGCTGCACGACGGGGCGATGCGCGCGCGCTTTCACGCCGAGCCGATGGTGCGGGCCACCGAGCTCCTGCTGCAGGAACGCACGCCGCGCGATGTCGCGCTCGCGCATCCCCGGGCGGAGGAGGTCGGGACGGCGGCGACGGTGCGCGACCTGGAGCTGCCGGCGGTGCGGCGGCTGTACTCGGCGCACGGCGCCACGCCGGCGGCGCACCTGCTCTCCAACGGCCGCTACGCGGTGATGCTGACGGCCGCCGGCTCCGGCTACAGCAGCTGGAACGGCGCCGCGATCACGCGCTGGCGCGAAGACGCCACGCGCGACGACTCGGGCAGCTACGTCTACCTGCGCGATGTGCAGAGCGGCGACATCTGGTCCGCGGGCCACCAGCCGACCTGCGCCGAAGCGAAGCGCTACGAAGCGACCTTCACCGAGGATCGCGCCCAGTTCGTGCGCCACGACGGCACGCTCACCACCACGCTCGAAGTCGTCGTCTCGCCGGAGGACGACGCCGAAGTGCGCCGCGTGTCGGTCGCGAATGCGGGCGACAAGGCGCGCGAGATCGACCTCACCTCCTACGCCGAGCTGGTGCTGGCGCCGGCCGCGGCCGACGCGGCGCACCCGGCTTTTGCCAAGCTCTTCGTGCAGACCGAATACCTCGCCAGGGCCGGCGTGATCCTCGCGACGCGGCGCCGCCGCGCGAGCGGCGAGCCGGAGATCTGGGCGGCGCACCTCGCCGTGGTCGAAGGCGAGGCGGTGGGCGAGCCGGAGATCGAAACCGACCGCGCGCGCTTCCTCGGCCGCGGGCGCGAGGTGCGCACGCCGATGTCGGTCGTGGACGGCCTGCCGCTGTCCAATACTGTAGGCGCCGTGCTCGACCCGGTGTTCGCGCTGCGCTACCGCCTGCGGGTCGAGCCGGGACGGGCGGCGCACATCGCCTTCTGGACGCTCGTCGGCGCCTCGCGCGCCGAGGTGCTGGATCTCGCCGACAAGCATTCCGACCCCACGGCCTTCGAGCGCGCCGCCACGCTGGCGTGGACCCACGCGCAGGTGCAGTCGAGCTATCTCGGCATCTCGCCGGAGGAGGCGAGCCTCTTTCAGCGGCTCGCGGGCCACGTGCTCTACGCCGATCCGCAGATGCGCCCGCCGGCGGAGGTCCTGCGCCGCGGCGGCGGCGCGCCGCCGCTGCTGTGGGCGCAGGGCATCTCGGGCGACCTGCCGATCGTGCTCGTGCGCGCGGACAGCCTCGAGGACCTGCCGCTCGTGCGCCAGCTGCTGCGCGCGCACGAGTACTGGCGCGCGAAGCAGCTCGCCGTGGACCTCGTGATCCTGAACGAGCGCGGCAGCTCGTACATCCAGGACCTGCAGGTCGCCCTCGAGACGCAGGTGCGCACGAGCCGCTCGCGGCGCCCCGCGAGCGACGTGCAGGACGCGCGCGGCGCCGTGTTCGTGCTGCGCACCGACCTGATCCCGCCGCCGACACGCGCCCTGCTGCTCGCCAGGGCGCGCGCGGTGCTCGCGGGGCGCCGCGGCACGCTGCAGGAGCAGCTGAACAACCTCCCGGAAGCGGAAGCGAACGTGCCGGCGCCGCGGCGCGCGCCGTCCGCGCAGGCGCCGCAGGGCGTTCCGGCGCCGGCGGCGCTCGAGTTCTTCAACGGCTTCGGCGGCTTCGGCGCCGAGGGGCGCGAGTACGTGACGACCCTCGACGCGAAGCGCTGGCTGCCCGCGCCGTGGATCAACGTCGTCGCCAATCCCGCGTTCGGCTTCCAGGCCGCGGTCGAGGGCAGCGGCTACACCTGGTCCGGTGGCAGCCGCGAGAACCAGCTCACGCCCTGGTCGAACGACCCCGTCACCGACCGGCCGGGCGAGGTGCTCTACGTGCGCGACGAGGACTCGGGCGAGCTGTGGGGGCCCACGGCGCTGCCGATGCGCGACGAGACCGCGCCCTATGTCGCGCGGCACGGCCAGGGCTACTGCCGCTTCGAGCACAGCGCGCACGGCATCGCGCTGGAGCTGCTGCAGTACGTGCCGCTCGCGGACCCGATCAAGATCTCGCGGCTGACGCTGCGCAACACTTCGGACCGGGCGCGGCGGCTCTCGGTCACGGCCTACGTGGAATGGGTGCTCGGCGCGTCGCGCAGCGCCGCCGCGTTCTCGGTGCTGACCGATGCCGATGCGCAGACCGGCGCGCTGTTTGCACGCAATCCCTGGAACGCGGCGTTCGGCGCGCGCGTCGCCTTCGCGGACCTGGGCGGACGGCAGACCGCGTGGACCTGCGACCGGCGGGAGTTCCTGGGAAGGAACGGCGCGCTCGACAACCCGGCCGCGCTCGCGGGAAAGGCGGTCCTCGCCGGGCGCGCGGGCGCCGGGCTCGACCCCTGCGCCGCGCTGCAGGCGCCGCTCGAGCTCGAGCCCGGCGAGAGCGTGGAGATCGTGTTCTTCCTCGGCCAGGCGGCGGGCGAGGAGGAGGCGCGCGCGCTCATCGAGCGCTATCGCGCGGCCGACCTGGACGCGGTGCTGCGCGAAGTCACCGCGTACTGGGACGAGGTCCTCGGCACGATCCAGGTGAAGACGCCCGAGCGCTCGATGGACGTGATGCTCAACCGCTGGCTCCTCTACCAGACGCTCGCCTGCCGCGTCTGGGCGCGCTCGGCCTTCTACCAGGCGAGCGGCGCCTACGGCTTTCGCGACCAGCTGCAGGACGGCATGGCGCTCGCCGTGTCGCGGCCGGCGCTCGCGCGCGAGCACCTGCTGCGCGCCGCCGCGCGCCAGTTCGTGGAAGGCGACGTCCAGCACTGGTGGCTGCCGCCCTCCGGCCAGGGCGTGCGCACGCGCATCTCGGATGACCGGGGCTGGCTCGCCTTGGCCGCGGCGCACTACGTGCAGACGACCGGCGATGCCGCGGTGCTGGAGGAGAGCGTTGCCTTCCTCGAGGGCCGGCCGCTCGTCGAGGGCGAGCACGACGCCTACTTCGAGCCGGTGGTGTCCGGCGAGCGCGCATCGCTCTTCGAGCACTGCGCGCTCGCGCTCGACCAGAGCCTCGCCCTCGGCGCGCACGGCCTGCCGCTCTTCGGCACGGGCGACTGGAACGACGGCATGAACCGGGTGGGCGAGAAAGGCCGCGGCGAGAGCGTCTGGCTGGGCTGGTTCCTGCACGCGGCGCTTTCGGCGTTCGCGCCGCTCGCCAAGGCGCGCGGCGAGGCGGCGCGCGCCGAGAAGTGGCTTTCGCACGCCGCCGGGCTGCGCAGTGCGCTCGAGCGCGACGGCTGGGACGGCGGCTGGTACCGGCGCGGCTATTTCGACGACGGCACGCCGCTCGGCTCTTCGGCGAGCGAGGAATGCCGCATCGACTCGATCGCGCAGTCCTGGAGCGTGCTCTCCGGGGCGGCGGAGCCGGCGCGCGCGCGGCGCGCCATGGCCGCCGTGGAGCAGCTCCTCATTCGCCGCGACGAGGGGCTCGCGCTGCTGTTCACGCCGCCTTTCGAGCGCACTGCATTGGATCCCGGCTACATCAAGGGCTATCCGCCCGGTGTGCGGGAGAACGGCGGCCAGTACACCCACGCCGCCGCGTGGTCGGTGATGGCCTTTGCCGCGTTGGGCGAGGGGGACCAGGCGGCGTCATTGTTCTCGCTCCTCAATCCGATCCACCACGCGAGCACGCGCGCGGACGTGCAGCGCTACAAGGTCGAGCCCTACGCCGTCGCCGCCGACGTGTATTCGGTGTTCCCGCACGTGGGGCGCGGGGGATGGACCTGGTACACGGGGTCGGCGGGGTGGCTGTATCGCGCCGGGATCGAGTCGATCCTCGGCTTTCGCGTGCAGGGAGATGTGCTGATCCTGGATCCCTGCATCCCCAGGGCGTGGCCGGGGTTCGAGATCGTTTATCGGCATCGCTCGGCGCGCTACGAGATCGCGGTGGAGAATCCTCGGGGGGTTAGCCGCGGCGTTACTTCAGTCGAGCTCGATGGAAAGGTGCTGGCCGAGGGGCGGGTGGCGCTGGTGGATGACGGGGCGGTGCATAAGGTGAGGGTGGTGCTGGGGTAAGATTCAGGCCATGAATGCACTGGACTCCCACCGCGAAAGCGCTCTGTGATCGACATCATCGACAAGCAACGCGAACAGATCACCACGCTGTGCGAGCGCTTTGGCGTGCAGCGACTGGAGGTGTTCGGCTCTGCGGCATCGGGTTCGTTCGACCCGGATCGCAGCGATGTCGATTTTCTTGTCGATTTCGGCGAAGGGTACGACCCCACCCTGTTCGCTCGCTACTTCGGGCTCAAGGAAGCGCTCGAAGGGCTGTTCGGCCGGAGCGTGGACCTGGTGATGATCGGCGCACTCAAGAATCCCTACTTCATCGAGTCGGTCAACAGAACGCGCCAGTCCGTCTATGAAGCCCCGGTCGGCGAAGCTGCTTGAGGATGTGCGCGACGCGGCAGAGTTCATCCGCGATTCCGCGCGCGGCAGGACTCTGGCCGACTATCGCGGCAACCGCATGCTGCGCCAGGCCGTGGAGCGCAATTTCGAGATCATCGGCGAGGCACTGAAGCGCCTCGCCGCTCACGATCCGCAGACCGGGGCAAAATCGGCGAACACCGGCAGATCATCGCGTTCCGGAACGTGCTGATCCACGGATACGACTTGGTCGACCACGCGCTGGTGTGGAGCACGATTGAAACCCAGGTGCCCGTCCTGCTGAAGGACGTCGCGGCGCTGCTGGCGAGCAGGGGCTGAGCCCCGCGCCGCCTTGAGATGGCGGCGCAGGCTCGCCATGCCCTACGCTCACACGATCGACGGCGTCACCTGGCGCTTTCCGGACCTGAAGACGCTGCTCGCGCGCGCGACGCCGCACCGCTCGGGCGATGCGCTCGCGGGGGTGGCGGCGGCGAGTTCTGAAGAGCGCATGGCGGCGAAGATGGCGCTCGCGGACCTGCCTGTGTCGGTGTTCCTGAATGAAGCCGTGGTGCCGTACGAGGATGACGACGTCACGCGGCTGATCCTCGATTCGCACGACAAGGCGGCGTTTGCTGCTGTTTCTTCCCTCACGGTGGGGGAGTTCAGGGAGTGGCTGCTGGCTTCTTCTTCCGAGGAGGTGAGCGCGCTCGCGCGCGGGGTGACGCCCGAGATGGCCGCCGCGGTGTCGAAGCTCATGCGCAACCAGGACCTCGTGTCGGTGGCGCGGAAGTGCCGTGTGGTGACGCGCTTTCGGAACACGATCGGGCTGCCGGGCCGGCTCTCGGTGCGGCTGCAGCCCAACCACCCCACCGACGATCCGCGCGGCATCGCGGCCTCGATGCTCGATGGGCTTTTGTACGGCTGCGGGGACGCGGTGATCGGGGTGAATCCGGCGGGGGACGGGCTGCAGGCTTTCCTGCCTTTGTGGAAGATGATGGACGAGCTGATTAGCCGCTTTTCCATTCCGACCCAGTCGTGCGTGCTCACGCACGTGACCGGGCAGCTGAAGGCGATCGAGGCGGGCGCGCCGGTGGATCTGGTTTTTCAATCGATCGGCGGCACGCAGAAGACGAACGCGTCCTTCGGCGTGAGCCTGTCGCTGCTTGCCGAAGCGATGCAGGCGGCGCGGTCGCTGAAGCGCGGCTCTATTGGTTCCAACGTCATGTACTTCGAGACCGGGCAGGGGAGCGCGCTCTCGGCCGGCGCGCACCACGGCTGCGACCAGCAGACTTTGGAAGCACGGGCCTACGGCGTGGCGCGCGCGTACGAGCCTTTGCTCGTCAACACGGTGGTGGGCTTCATCGGGCCGGAATACCTGTTTGACGGGAAACAGATCATCCGCGCCGGGCTGGAGGACCATTTCTGCGGCAAGCTCCTGGGCGTGCCTCTGGGGGTGGACGTCTGCTACACCAACCATGCCGAGGCCGACCAGGACGACATGGACACGCTGCTCACGCTCCTCGGCGCCGCCGGCGTGACCTACGTAATGGGCGTGCCCGGGGCGGACGACGTGATGCTGAATTACCAGAGCACTTCTTTTCATGATGCGCTGTACCTGCGCGAGGTGATGGGCCTGAAGCGCGCGCCGGAGTTCGAGGCGTGGCTGGAGAAGATGGGCATCGCGGGCGCGGACGGGCGGTTGATCCCTTCTCCGCAGACGCCGCTGCTTGCGCT
>JAOUGZ010000560.1 GCA_029865405.1 Betaproteobacteria bacterium | reverse complement strand
GGATCCTGAGCGCCACCTGCTCGTAATCGATGGTGTCGGCCACCTTGTCGCTCTTGAACACGGCGGTGCCGGGGATGCCGATGTCCAGATCCAGGGACACCGTCTGCGCGACATGGCGCTCGCGCTGGTGGATGCCGATGAGCGCTTCGACGCGCAGGTCGCGGATCACGATGGCGTCCATGGTGGCGCGATTATAGGGGCGCGCGGGTAACATTCGGCCCATGCAGACCGCGCTCGTTGTGCTCGGGGCCTACCTGATCGGCTCGGTGTCCTTCGCCATCGTGCTGTCCCGGCTCGCCGGCATGCCGGATCCGCGCAGCTACGGCTCGCGCAATCCCGGCGCTACCAACGTCCTGCGCAGCGGCAGGAAGCTCGTCGCCGCGCTCACGCTCGCCGGCGACGGCGCCAAGGGCTGGCTGGCGGTGTTCCTGGCCCAGCTCTGGGCCGGGCAGTCGGCGCTCGCCGGCGCGGACGTGCCGCTCGCCGGCGTGGCGGTTCTTCTCGGCCATCTGTTCCCCGCGTTCCACGGATTCAAGGGCGGCAAAGGCGTGGCGACCGCCGCCGGTGTGCTGCTCGGGTTCAACGCCTGGCTCGGCCTCGCCACGCTCGCCACCTGGGCGGCGATTTTCGCGTTCTTCCGCGTCTCGTCACTCGCCGGATTGGTGGCAGCGGTGTTCGCGCCGGTGTACGCCTTCTGGTTGTTCGGCCTGCAGCCGGTCTTCCCCGCCGTCATCGCCATCGCCGTGCTCATCGCGTGGCGGCACAAGGAGAACCTGCAGCGGCTGTTGTCCGGCGCCGAAGGCCGCGTCGGCGAGAAGTCTAGCCCGCCGCCGCGAGATCCCAGCGCGGGCGCACCGTGAACGCGTGCGCCTCGCCGGCGGCAAGGCCCGCCCGCAGGCGAAGCGCGGCGGCGAGCGCGATCATGGCGCCGTTGTCGGTGCACAGCTCGGGCTCGGGATAGACCACGTCGAAGCCCTGCGCGTTCGACTTCTCGTCGAGCGCGGCGCGCAGCCGCCGGTTGGCGCCGACGCCGCCGGCGACCACCAGCGGCGTCAGGCCCGTGCGCTCCATGGCGAGCGCGCATTTGGCCACCAGCACCTCGACCACGGCGTCCTCGAACGCGCGGGCGATGTCGGCGCGGGCCTGGGCGTCGGGCTCGGCGCCTTTCACCAGCGTAACCACGGCCGTCTTCAATCCGCTGAAGCTGAACTCCAGGTCGCCGCTCGCGATCATCGGCCGCGGCAGTCGGTAGCGCCCCGGGCGGCCCTGTTCGGCAAGCCGGGCGAGCGCCGGCCCGCCGGGATAGCCGAGCCCCAGCAGCGTCGCGGTCTTGTCGAAGGCCTCGCCGGCCGCGTCATCCTGCGTTTCGCCGAGCAACGCATAGCGACCCACGGCGTCGACGCGCATGAGCTGCGTGTGGCCGCCGGAGACCAGGAGCGCGACGAACGGAAACGCCGGCTCGCGCGCGGACAGCAGGGGCGACAACAGGTGGCCCTCCAGATGGTGAATGCCGATCGCCGGTATGTTCAGGGCTGCGGCGAGCGCGTGGGCGAAGGACGCGCCCACCAGCAGTGCCCCGGCAAGGCCCGGGCCCTGCGTATAGGCCACCGCGCCCAGGCCTGCCACCGGACGGCCTGATCGCGCCAGCACCTCCCGCGTGAGGGGCACGAGCCGGCGCACGTGGTCGCGCGAGGCCAGTTCCGGCACCACGCCACCATAGGCTTCATGCATGTCGACCTGGGAATGCACCACGTGTCCGAGCAAGCGCCCGGCGGCGGCGTCGTACAGCGCCACGCCGGTCTCGTCGCAGGAGGTCTCGATGCCGAGGATCAGCACGGGGGGATTCTCATGGAAAGGATTCTGATACAATTTCGCCCTTTCTGAATTGACGGGATTGTGCATGCCGACCGTACGCGTCAAGGAAAACGAACCGTTCGAAGTGGCGATGCGCCGCTTCAAGCGCACCGTCGAGAAGACGGGACTGCTGACCGAGTTGCGCGCGCGCGAGTTCTACGAAAAGCCCACTTCCGAGAGGAAGCGCAAGCTCGCCGCGGCGGTGAAGCGCCACCACAAGCGCCTGCGCAGCCAGATGCTGCCGGCGAAGCTGTACTAGGCACGACGCCCGCGAGTCCGACCCGCGCCCCGGTGCAGCCCGCCGGGGCGTTTGCATTTCTGGAGCTGCCATGACCCTCAAGGAACGAATTCGGGAAGACATGAAATCGGCGATGCGCGCGAAGGACGCGGCGCGCCTGTCGGCGATCCGGCTGCTGCTCGCCGCGCTGAAGCAAAAGGAGGTGGACGAACGGCTCGAGCTCACCGACGCCGACGTGCTCGGCATCATCGACAAGATGCTGAAGCAGCGCCGCGAATCCATCGCCCAGTACGAGAAGGCCGCGCGCCAGGACCTGGCCGACCAGGAGAAATTCGAGATCGGCGTGCTGGGCGGCTACCTGCCGCAGCAGTTGAGCGACGCCGAGATCGCGCAGGCGGTGGCCGCGGCAGCGGCCGAGGCGGGCGCGAGCGGCGTGAAGGACATGGGCAAGGTGATGGCGCTGCTCAAGCCCCGTCTCGCCGGGCGCGCCGACATGGGCAGGGTTTCGGCGCTTGTGAAAACGAAGCTCGGAGGGTGAAAATGGGGACAGACCTCATTTTCCTGCTGAAAATGAGGTCTGTCCCCTGATCCCCGATTCGTTCAAGCAGGACCTCCTCAACCGCGTCGACATCGTCGAGGTGGTCGGGCGCTACGTGCCGCTGAAGAAGGCCGGCGCCAACCTGTCC
>JAOUGZ010000559.1 GCA_029865405.1 Betaproteobacteria bacterium | reverse complement strand
GCCTGATCCTTGCGGATCTTGTGGAACGCCATGCCGGTGCCCGCCGGGATCAGGCGCCCGACGATCACGTTTTCCTTCAAGCCGCGCAAGGGGTCGCGCTTGCCCATGATGGCGGCTTCAGTCAGCACGCGCGTGGTCTCCTGGAACGAGGCCGCCGAAATGAACGAATCGGTCGACAGCGAGGCCTTGGTGATGCCGAGCAGCATGTAGGAGAACGTTGCGGTCTTCTTGCTTTCCTTCTCCGCCTTCTCGTTCTCCTCGAGCAGCTCGGCGCGCTCCACCTGCTCGCCCTGGATGAACCCGGTCTCGCCCGGATCGTCAACCTGCACGCGGCGCAGCATCTGGCGCACGATCACCTCGATGTGCTTGTCGTTGATCTTCACCCCCTGCAAGCGATACACGTCCTGCACCTCGTCGATGATGTAGCGCGCGAGCGCTTCCACGCCGAGCAGGCGCAGCAGGTCGTGCGGATCCACCGGCCCGTCGACGATCATCTCGCCCTTGTTCACCACTTGACCATCGTGCACCAGCACGTGCTTGTCCTTCGGGATCAGCTCCTCGTGCTGCGTGCTGTCGAGATCGGTGATCACCAGCCGCTGCTTGCCCTTGGTGTCCTTGCCGAACGAGACGGTACCCGTGTACTCGGCGAGGATCGCCTTGTCCTTGGGTGCACGCGCCTCGAATAGCTCCGCCACGCGCGGCAGGCCGCCGGTGATGTCCCGCGTCTTCGACGTCTCCTGCGGGATACGCGCCAGCACCTCGCCAACCTGCACCGTCTGGTTGTCGCGCACCGCGATCACCGCGCCCACCGGGAAGCTGATGTTCACCGCGTGGTCGGTGCCGGCGATGCGCACGTCGTCGCCCGCGTCGTTGATCAGGCGCACCGAGGGACGCTGGCCCTTCGCCGTGGCGCTGCCGCGGCGCTTGTGGTCGATGACCACCAGCGTGGACAGGCCCGTCACGTCGTCGATCTGCTTGGCGACCGTCACGCCTTCCTCGACGTGCTCGAATCTCACCGACCCGGCGTACTCGGTGACGATGGGCCGATGGTGGGGATCCCATGCGGCGACGATCCGGCCGGCGCGCAAGGTGTCGCCGTCCACCACCTGCAGCGTGGCGCCGTACGGCACCTTGTGGCGCTCACGCTCGCGGTTGTTGTCGTCGACGATCGTCACTTCGCCCGAGCGCGAGATCACCACCTTGTCGCCCTTGGCGTTGGAAACGTAGCGCATGGTCGGCGAGAAGCGCACGGTGCCGGCCGACTTCGCCTCCACCTGGCTTTGCACCGCGGTACGGCTTGCGGCGCCGCCGATGTGGAAGGTGCGCATGGTCAGCTGCGTGCCCGGCTCGCCGATCGATTGCGCGGCGATGACGCCGATGGCCTCGCCCACGTTGACGAGCGAGCCGCGGCCGAGATCCCGGCCATAGCACCGGGCGCACACGCCCCAGCGCGTGTCGCAGGTGAGCGGCGTACGCACCTTGACCTCGTCGATGCCGACGTTGTCGATGGTGTCGATCGCCTCCTCGTCTACCAGCGAACCCGCCGTATGCAGCGTGTCCTGCGTTTCCGGGTTGATCAAGTCCACGGCCAGCACGCGGCCGAGGATGCGCTCGCGCAGCGCCTCGACCACTTCGCCGCCTTCAACCAGGGCGCGCATGACGATGCCGTTCTGCGTGCCGCAGTCGTCTTCCGTCACCACCAGGTCCTGCGTCACGTCTACAAGGCGGCGGGTCAGGTATCCCGAATTCGCCGTCTTCAGCGCAGTATCGGCCAGGCCCTTCCTCGCGCCGTGCGTGGAGATGAAGTACTGCAGCACGTTCAGGCCTTCACGGAAGTTCGCCGTGATCGGCGTCTCGATGATCGAGCCATCGGGCTTGGCCATCAGGCCACGCATGCCGGCGAGCTGGCGGATCTGGGCGGCGGAACCGCGCGCGCCCGAATCGGCCATCATGTAGATCGAGTTGAAGGCCTCCTGCCGCACTTTCTTGCCGTGACGGTCGGTCGTCTCCTCGCTGCCGAGCTGCTCCATCATCACTTTGCCGACCTGCTCGCCGCAGCGCGACCAGATGTCGACCACCTTGTTGTAGCGCTCGCCCACCGTGACCAGGCCGGAGGTGTACTGCGATTCGATCTCCTTCACCTCGGTCTCCGCCGCGCCGATGAGCTCCTGCTTGGCGGTCGGGATGCGCATGTCGTGCACGCCGAACGAAATGCCGCCGCGCGTGGCCATGGTGAACCCGGCCTGCATCAGCTTGTCGGCGAAGATCACCGTCTCGCGCAGTCCGCAGCGCCGGAAGCCGACGTTGATGAGGCGCGAGATTTCCTTCTTTTTCAGCGGTTTGTTCAGCAGCTCGAAGGACAGTCCCGCCGGCAGGATCTCCGAGAGCAGCGCGCGCCCCACCGTGGTTTCGTAGCGCTTGATGCGCTCGACCTTTTCGCCTTCCGGCGTGAGGTCCTGTTCCCTGATGCGCACCCAGGCCTTGGCGTGCAGGTCAACACTGCGCGACTCATAGGCGCGCGACACCTCGGCCAGGTCGGAGAAGCTCATGCCCTCGCCCTTCGCGCCGATGCGCTCTCGCGTGGCGTAATAGAGACCGAGGACGATGTCCTGCGAGGGCACGATGATCGGCTCGCCATTGGCAGGCGAAAGCACATTGTTCGAGGCGAGCATCAGCGTGCGCGCTTCCATCTGCGCCTCCAGCGACAGCGGCACATGCACGGCCATCTGGTCGCCGTCGAAGTCTGCATTGAATGCCGCGCACACCAGCGGATGCAGCTGG
>JAOUGZ010000072.1 GCA_029865405.1 Betaproteobacteria bacterium | reverse complement strand
TCGCGTGCGCGAGCAGACCGGCGCCAGCGAGTACAAGGCGCGCCACATCCTGGTGGAGACCGAGGAGGAGGCGAAGCGCGTCATCGCCGAGCTGCAGAAAGGCGGCAAGTTCGACGAGCTGGCGAAGAAGTCCTCGAAGGACGAGGGCACGCGCGAGCTGGGCGGCGACCTCGACTGGAAGGTGCCCTCGACGCTGGAGAAGCCCTTCGCCGACGCCATGGTGGCGCTGGAAAAGGGCAAGTTCAGCGCCGCGCCGGTGCGCACGCGCTTCGGCTACCACGTCATCCAGCTCGACGACACGCGCGCGGTGGACTTCCCCCCGCTCACGCAAGTGCGGCCGCAGATCCAGCAGCGCCTCGTGCGGCAAAAGGTCGAGGAGCTGGTGCGCGAGCTGCGCGCCCAGGCCAAGGTCGAGTAAGGAATCGCGCGCGCGCGCGACGAACCGGGCAGGAGGCCATGACGCCATGATGCGCTCGATACCGCTGCTGCTCGTCTTGCTGTTCGCCGCGCCGGCACAGGCGCAGGACCTCGCCAAGGCGACCTTCGCAGCGGGCTGCTTCTGGTGCACCGAGGAAGCCTTCGACAAGGTGCCGGGGGTAGTCGCCACGGTCTCCGGGTACATGGGCGGTCAAATGAAGAACCCCAGCTACGCCCTGGTGTCGACGGGGCGTACGGGCCACACCGAAGTGCTGCAGGTCACTTACGATCCGAAAAAGGTGACCTACGAGAAGCTGCTCGACGCGTTCTGGGTGAATCACGACCCCACGGTCATCGACCGGCAGTTCTGCGACCACGGCTCGCAGTATCGGCCGGGCATCTTCTTTCACGACGCGACGCAGCAGCGCCTCGCCGAATCGTCCAAGGCGCGCTGGGAAAGGGACAAGCCCTTCAAGGATGCGATCGTGACGCCGATCGAGGCGGCGGGCGAATTCTGGCCCGCCGAGGAGTACCACCAGGACTACTACAAGAAGAATCCGGCGCGTTACCGCTTCTACGTCACCGGCTGCGGGCGCTATGCGCGCCTGGACGAGCTCTGGGGGAAGTACCGCTCGAAGAAGTAGCCTGCCGCGGCCCGCGCGCTCAGCGCGGCGCCCACCCGGTCAGGAGCGCGCCCGGCGCCACCGCGGCAAACGCCTGCGTCCACTGGCCGTCGCCGCCCCGCAGCTCGAGGACGTTGCGGCCGGCAAACGCGCGCCAGGCGCTCGCCCAGCAGGCTCACGCCGCCTCTTCGATCCAGGCCATCTGGATGCCCTCCAGGATCTTCTCGCCGCAGCGCTTCGGGTCGTCGTCGAACTCCGGCAGCTGCAGCACCCATTGATACAGGTCGGTGAAGCGCACGGTCTTCGGGTCGGTATCGGGGTACTTCTCGCTCAGGGCGATCGCGATATCCAGGGTGTCGGTCCACTTCATTTCTTGCCCCCGCCTTCGCGCTCGTAGTTGATGGTGTATTTCGGGATCTCGACCGTGAGGTCGGTGTCCGCCACCTTCGCCTGGCAGGACAGGCGCGAGGTTGCCTCCAGCCCCCAGGCCTTGTCCAGCAGATCTTCCTCCTTGTCCTCGGCGGCGGCCAGCGAATCGAAACCGCTGCGCAGGATCACGTGGCAGGTGGTGCAGGCGCAGGACTTCTCGCAGGCGTGCTCGATGTCGATGTCGTGCTCGAGGAGCGCATCGCAGATCGTCATGCCCGCCGGCGCCTCGAACTCGGCGCCCTGCGGGCACAGCTCGGCTTGCGGCAGCACCTTGATCCGCGCCATCTACAGTTCCAGAGTGGCGATCTTGCGCCCCGCCAGCGCCCGGCGCACGCCCGCGTCCATGCGGCGCGCCGCGAATTCCTCGGTGGCCTTGTTGAGCGCATCGCTCGCCTGCCGGATGGCGCGATGCTCGTTCGAGGCCGCCACGGCGGCCAGCGCCGCCACCTGCCGCTCGATCGCCTCGCGCTCGGCCGCGGACAGCAGCGCGCCGTCAGCTTCGAGCGCGGCGCGCACCGCCTCCAGCAGACGCTGGGCGTCGACGCGCGCTTCATGGCGCGCGCGGGCGTGCATGTCGTCCTTGGCGTGCTCGAAGGAATCCCTCAGCATGCGCTCGATGTCGGTGTCGCCCAGCCCGTAGGACGGCTTGACCGTCACCGAGGCCTTCGCGTTCGTCGTGCGCTCCTCGGCGCTCACCGACAGCAGGCCGTCGGCGTCGACCTGGAAGGTCACGCGCACGCGCCCGGCGCCGGCCGCCATCGGCGGGATGCCCTTCAGCTCGAAGCGCGCGAGCGAGCGGCAGTCCGCGACCAGCTCGCGCTCGCCCTGCACCACGTGGAAGCTCATCCCGGTCTGGCCGTCCTTGAAGGTGGTGAATTCCTGCGCGCGCGCCACCGGGATGGTCGAATTGCGCGGAATGATCTTCTCGGCGAGCCCGCCCATCGTTTCGATGCCCAGGGACAGCGGGATCACGTCGAGCAGCAGCCAGTCCTCGCCCGCCGGCTTGTTGCCCGCGAGCACATCGGCCTGCATCGCGGCGCCCAGCGCCACCACCTTGTCCGGATCGAGGTTGTTGAGCGGGTCGCGGCGGAAGAACTCGCCCACCACATGCTGGATCTGCGGCATGCGCGTCGCGCCGCCCACCATCACTACGCCCTTGATGTCCTCCACGGCCAGCTGCGCGTCGCGCAGCGCCTTGCGCACGGGTGCGAGCGTCTTTTGCACGAGGTGATGTGTGATGCGGCAGAACGTCTCGCTGTCCAGGTCGAGGTCGACGAACTCCCCCGTGGAGAGCTTCGCCGTGATGCGCGCCTCGCCGTGCATCGTCAGGTACTCCTTGGCCTGGCGCGACTTGACCAGGAGCAGGCGCATGTCCCGCGCGTTCAGCGGCGCAAGCTTCGCCTGCTCCACCACCCAGCAGAACACGCGCTGGTCGAAATCGTCGCCGCCGAGTGCGGCGTCGCCGCTGGTGGCCACCACTTCGAACACGCCCTTGGACAGTTTAAGGATGGAGATGTCGAAGGTGCCGCCGCCCAGGTCGTACACCGCGTAGGTGCCCTCCGCACCGTTGTCCAGCCCGTAGGCGATCGCCGCCGCGGTGGGCTCGTTCAACAGGCGCAGCACGTTGAGCCCGGCAAGCCGCCCCGCATCCTTCGTCGCCTGGCGCTGCGCGTCGTCGAAGTAGGCGGGCACCGTGATCACCACGCCCGTGAGCTTGTCGCCGAGCGACGCTTCGGCGCGCGCGCCCAGCACTTTCAGGATCTCGGCCGACACTTCCACCGGGCTCTTCGGCCCGGCCACGGTGCGGATCTGCAGCATGCCCGGCGCGTCCAGGAAATCGTAGGGCGCGTTCTCGGCGTGCGTCACGTCCTTCAGGCCGCGCCCCATGTAGCGCTTGGCGGAGACGATGGTGTTCTTCGGATCTTCGGACTGCTTGGCCTCGGCCGCGTAGCCCACCTCGACGCGCCCATCGGCGAAGTAGCGCACGATGGATGGCAGGAGCGGCCGGCCGCGCGCATCGGGCAGCACGGCCGCGGCGCCGCTGCGCACCGCGGCGACGAGCGAATTGGTGGTGCCAAGGTCGATGCCCACCGCAAGACGCCGCTGGTGGGGCGCGGCGGACTCGCCCGGCTCGGCGATCTGCAGCAGGGCCATCAGCCCACCCCTTCGAAGGCGAGGTCGATTTCGGCGTCGAGCTTGTCGAGGAACATGAGCTTTCTCGCCTCGCCGGCCGCCCCCGCGTAGTCCTTCTCGGCATCCAGCAGCCGGGCGATGTGCTTTTCGAGCAGCGCCTTTTCTCTCCGCACCTGGGCCTGCAGCCGCTCCAGGGCCGCGGGCTGCTTCGCCTCTTCGAGCGCTTCGCGCAGCGCCAGCTGCTTCATCAGGAACTCCGCCGGCATCTGCGTATTGGTCTCGAATTGCACGTCCACGCCGTTCATCTCCAGCAGGTAGCGCGCCCGCTGCACCGGGCTCTTCAGCGTGCGGTAGGCTTCGTTCACGCGCGTAGTCCATTGCAGCGACGCGCGCCGCTCGGCGTCACCCGCCTGCGCGTAGCGGTCGGGGTGGATCTGCGACTGGATCTCGCGGTAGGCGCGCTCGAGCGACTCCGCCTCGAGCGCGAAAGCCGGCGTCAGGCCGAAGAGCTCGAAGTGGTTCTTCAAACGTTAAAGGATTCGCCGCAGCCGCATTCGTCCTTGACGTTGGGGTTGCTGAACTTGAAGCCTTCGTTCAGCCCCTCGCGGGTGAAGTCGAGCTGGGTGCCTTCCAGAAACGGCATGCTCTTCGGGTCCACCACCACCTTCACGCCGTGGCTCTCGAAGAGGTGGTCGTCCGCGTTCACCACGTCGGCGAACTCGAGCTTGTAGGCGAAGCCCGAGCAGCCGGAGGTGCGCACGCCCAGGCGCAGCGCCACGCCCTTGCCGCGCTTGGTGAAGAAGTTCTGCACGTGCGCAGCGGCCTTCTCGGTGAGGGTCACTGCCATGTCAGGCCGCCTTTTGCCCGGGCTTGGCCTGCGCCTGCGCGCCGTGCTTCTTCTTGTAGTCCTCCACCGCGGCCTTGATCGCGTCCTCGGCGAGGATCGAGCAATGGATCTTCACCGGCGGCAGCGACAGCTCCTCGGCGATCTGCGTGTTCTTGATGCCTGCGGCGTCGTCCAGGCGCTTGCCCTTGACCCATTCCGTGACCAGCGAGGACGAGGCGATGGCCGAGCCGCAGCCGTAGGTCTTGAAGCGCGCGTCCTCGATGACGCCGTCCTTGTTGACGCGGATCTGCAGCTTCATCACGTCGCCGCAGGCCGGCGCGCCGACCATGCCGGTGCCCACCGCCTCGTCGTCCTTGTCGAAGGAGCCGACGTTGCGCGGATTCTCGTAGTGATCGATGACCTTGTCGCTGTATGCCATGGTGACTCCTAGCTCAATGTGCGGCCCACTGGACCGTGTTCAAGTCGACGCCGTCCTTGTACATTTCCCAGAGCGGCGACAGCTCTCTGAGTTTGGCAACTTTGGCCTTCACCAAGTTCACCGCGTAATCCACTTCCTCCTCGGTGGTGTACTTGCCGAGCGTGAAGCGGATCGACGAATGCGCCAGCTCGTCCGAGCGCCCCAGCGCGCGCAGCACGTAGGACGGCTCGAGCGAGGCCGAGGTGCAGGCCGAGCCCGAGGATACTGCGATGTCCTTGATCGCCATGATCAGCGACTCGCCCTCGACGTAGTTGAAGCTGACGTTGAGGTTGCCCGGGATGCGCCGCTCCAGGTCGCCGTTCAGCACCACCGCCTCCATCGACGACAGGCCACGCCACAGCCGGTCGCGAAGCAGCCGGATGCGCTCGTTGTCGGTTGCCATCTCCAGCTTCGCGAGGCGCGCCGCCTCGCCGAAGCCGACGATCTGGTGCGTGGCGAGCGTGCCGGAGCGGAAACCCCGTTCGTGCCCGCCGCCGTGGATCTGCGGCTCGATGCGCACGCGGGGCTTTCTGCGCACGTACAGCGCGCCGATCCCCTTGGGTCCGTACATCTTGTGCGCGGTGATGGTCAGCAGGTCGACCTTCAGCGTGGCGAGGTCGATGGGCAGCTTGCCCGCCGCCTGCACCGCGTCGCAGTGGAACACGATGCCTTTCGCGCGGCAGATCTCGCCGATCTCGGCGATCGGCTGGATCACGCCGATCTCGTTGTTCACCATCATGATCGACGCCACGATGGTGTCCGGTCGGATCGCCGCCTCGAACTTCTTCAGGTCGACGAGGCCGTTCTCCTCGACTTCGAGGTAGGTGCACTCGAAGCCCTGGCGCTCGAGCTCGCGCATCGTGTCGAGCGTCGCCTTGTGCTCGGTCTTCTGCGTGATCAGGTGTTTGCCGCGCGTCTTGTTGAAGTGCGCGGCGCCCTTGATGGCGAGGTTGTTGCCCTCGGTGGCGCCCGAGGTCCACACGATCTCCCTCGGGTCGGCGCCGATCAGCGCCGCGACGTGGCCGCGGGCCGCTTCCACGCCCTCCTCGGCCTTCCAGCCGAAGGCGTGCGAGCGGCTCGCCGGATTGCCGAAGTTCTCCGTGAGATACGGGATCATCTTCTGCGCCACGCGCGGGTCCACCGGCGTGGTCGCCGAGTAATCGAGGTAGATCGGCAGCTTCACGCGGCCATCTCCTCCTTGTCGGGCGCGCGCCGCTGGTCGTGCAGCACCGCCACGTGCTTGCCGCTCTGGTGCGCGACCAGGTCGGCGAGGCTGACCGAGGACAGGTACTCGTGCATCTTGGTGTTCAGCGTGGCCCACAGATCGTGCGTCATGCAGCGCTTTTCGTCGGCACAGTTCTCCTTGCCGCGGCATTGCGTGGCATCCAGCGGCTCGTCGACCGCGGTGACGATGTCGGCGACCGATACGCTCGTCACCGGCTGCGCCAGGTTGTAGCCGCCGCCCGGGCCGCGCACGCTCGACACGAGCTTCCTGCGGCGCAGCTTGCCGAACAGCTGCTCCAGATACGAAAGCGAAATGTGCTGGCGCTCGCTGATCGCCGCCAGCGTCACCGGCCCGCGCGTCTGGCGCATGGCGAGATCCACCATCGCAGTGACTGCGAACCGGCCTTTGGTCGTGAGTCTCATGGCTGCCTCGAATACCCGATTAATGTGCTCAAGTATAACGATTCCCGACTGAAACAGTCAAGAACTCACTTGACCGCTCTAAGCGGGTCTCTACGCTCGTCTTTTTCCAGATCTGCGAGCTTTTCCTTGAGCTTGGCAAGGGCCTGCTCGAGCTCCGCCGAGTGCTCGGCGAGCTTCCGGATCTCCTGCGCGTAGGGGTCGTCCTGGCCCTGCTCGACGCCATAGGCGGCGAAGCCCGCGGTCTTTTGCGCAGGCGCCTCCTCGACGATTCGCCCCGGAATCCCCACCACCGTCGCGCCGGCCGGCACGGCGTTCACGACCACCGCGTTGGAGCCGATCTTCGCGCCCGCGCCCACGGTGAAGCCGCCGAGCACCTTGGCGCCCGCCCCGACCACGACCCCGGCGCCCAGCGTCGGATGGCGCTTGGCGCCGCGGTACAGCGAGGTGCCTCCGAGGGTCACGCCCTGGTAGATCGTGCAGTCGTCGCCGACTTCCGCGGTCTCGCCGATGACCACGCCCATGCCGTGGTCGATGAACACCCGCCGCCCGACGATGACCCCCGGATGGATCTCGATGCCGGTCAACCAGCGCCCGACGTGGGAGGTGAAACGTCCCAGCCAGCGCAAGCCGTGGGTCCAGAACCAGCGCGCCAGCTTGTGGATGTAGATGGCGTGCAACCCGGGATAGCAGGTCAGGACCTCGAACGTGGTGCGCGCCGCCGGGTCGCGGGCAAAGATGCTGGCGATGTCTTCGCGTAGGCGGTTGAACATGAAGAGACTCTAGGTTATCCGAGTAATTTCATCAACTATTTCTTCATCAGGGATTTCAGCAGTCCCCGCAGGATATTCACTTCCTCGCGCTCGAGGGCCGGGACCCGGGAAAACAGCCGTCGCCAGCGCTCGCGCAGCTTGGATCCCGGAGCCATGAAACCGCTCTCGCGGGCCGCGTCCTCGAGGTGCGCGTAAAGGCCTTCCAGGTCCGCGATCGAGGCCGGCTTTTGCGCGCGCATCGGCGGCACCGCCGCCCCTTTCGCCATGTGCAGCTCGTAGCACACGACCTGCACGGCCTGCGCGAGGTTGAGCGAGCTGTTCTCCGGGTCCGCCGGGATGTGCACGAGGTACTGGCAGGCGAAGAGCTCTTCGTTGCTCAGCCCCGCGGCTTCGCTGCCGAAGACGAACGCCACCGGCCCGGCGTACGTCGCGGCGTGCGCGGCGGCGGCGCGCGCATCGAGCACCTGCGGCGACCACTCGCGCGGGCGCGCGGTCAGCGCGAACGCCACCGCGCAATCGGCGATCGCCTCCACGAGCGTGGCGTGCGTGCGCGCGGCCGCCAGCACGTCGGCGCCGTGCGTCGCCATCCATTCGTCCTTGGGCGCGGGCGCACGCTCCGGGGCGACCAGGCGCAGGTCGCTCAGCCCCATGGTCTTCATGGCGCGCGCGGCGGCGCCGATATTGCCGGGATGGCTGGGCCTGCAGAGCACGACGCGCGGCGCGGACATGCGCGCAGTCTAGAATAGGACATGCATCCGATGCTCAATATCGCGGTGAAAGCCGCGCGCCGCGCCGGCTCGCTCATCAACCGCGCCGCGCTGGCAGGCGGGCTCGATGTCCGCGCCAAGAACCGCAATGACTTCGTCACGCAGGTGGACAAGGCGGCCGAGCAGGCGATCATCGACGTCATCCGCCGCGCCTACCCGGAACACAGCTTCCTCGCCGAGGAGTCGGGCGCGAGCGCCGGCGCGCGGCCCGAGTTCCAGTGGGTCATCGATCCGCTGGACGGCACCACCAACTTCATCCACGGTTTTCCGCAGTATTGCGTGTCGATCGCCCTCGAGCACAAGGGCGTGCTGACGCTGGCCGTGGTCTACGACCCGGCGAAGAACGAGCTCTTCACCGCCTCGCGCGGGCGCGGCGCGTTCATGGACGACCGGCGCATGCGCGTCTCCAAGTGCACGCAGCTCGGCGACGCGCTGGTCGGCACGGGCTTTCCGTTCAAGGAGATGGATCGCATCGAAGCGTACATGCGGCAGCTGCGCACGCTGATGGGCACGTCCTCGGGCGTGCGGCGCGCGGGCGCTGCGGCGCTCGATCTCGCCTACGTCGCCGCAGGTCGCCTCGACGCCTTCTGGGAGATGGGGCTGTCGCGCTGGGACATGGCGGCGGGCGCGCTGCTCATCCAGGAGGCGGGCGGCCTGGTCAGCGACCTCGGCGGCAAGGCTGAATTCCTCGACAGCGGCGACATCGCCGCCGCCACGCCGAAGGTACTGCCGCAGCTGCTCGGCGCCCTGCGCGGCTAGTCCTGGCGCGGCGCCGCGGCCACCTGCTGGTATTTGAGGTGGCCGACGAAGTGCAGCGGCTTCTTGATGCTGACCGAGGACACATCCCCTTCCCGCATGTGCAGGATGTCCGCGGGACTGAGCAGGCGCGGGTCCGCATTGGTGATCGACACACCGGCCTGGCGATAGCTCTGCAGCACCAGCTGCGAGCAGAACAGGGCGCGCCTGCTGGTCACCAGGTGATGCACGCCACCGACACCCCGGATGCACGCATCCCGCAACACGGACGGCAGCAACGGCAGTTCGCACAGCCGGCGATTGACCGCGAAAGGTACGTGCATCGCCACACCGACGAAATTGAAATTCCGGCCCACTTTCTCCAGCGCGACGGCGCGCACGTCCTGCCCTTGCTGCGCCGTCAGCCCCGGGTAGCGCAGCGCCATCGCCATGGCTTCTTCGTCCAGGAGCATGCGCAGCGTGCGCACCCGTACACCCGATCCCACCGCCTCCACCACCTGGCCGTTGCCGATGTAGACGGCGGCGTGGCTCACCGGCGAGAACGTCATCAGCTGGATGCCGGCCGAGCGCAGGCTCGCCGTTGAGGTGAGGATGATGTCGCCCGGCCGCAGGTCGGCGGGCACGACGAGCGCGTCCTCGGCCGCAGGCTTGATCGAGGCGCCCTGAAAGCGCATCAGCGGGAGCGGTGAAACGTGCGGCGTGTCGCCCGCCCCCGGCGCGGGCCGGGTCTCGAACTGCGTAGCGCAGCCCTGCAGTGCCGCAACCATCAGACCGAAGACGAACCCTTTTTTCACGACCCACC
>JAOUGZ010000558.1 GCA_029865405.1 Betaproteobacteria bacterium | reverse complement strand
CGCCAGTTCGAGCAGATGGCCGACGGCCGAGGACAGAACGTAGTCGTCGCTCTCGAAGTATTCGCCTTTGCGGGTGAAGCCGCCCAGCGCGCGCGCGACATCGGCGGCGACGGAAGGCTTCTCGGCGATGATAAGTTTTTTGCTCATGCGGCGCGAAAGGCCGCAGAGGATACCCGCAAAGCTCGCGCCCTTTCAACCGCACGTTGATTTTTCGTGCGCGCGCGCATGCGCGCGCGCCCGCGAGCCTCAGCTCGGCAGGCGCGCGCCGTGCGCCGAGAGCAGCTCTTCGGCCACCAGGTGGCTCGCCGGCGCCTGCTGGTGCCACAACACCATGAGGACGATCAGCTTGATCTGCTCCAGCGACAGCGTGTCGCCTGCTGTCGCCAGGGCGCGCTCGATGACATGCTCGCGCGACGCGGGTGAGAGGATGCCGGAGCGCTCCAGGAACAGGAGAAAGCCCCGGCACTCGGCGTCCAGCTTGGCGAGCTCCTTTGGCGCGTAGGCGCGGAATGCGGTATCGCTTTCGGGCAGCGGCGCAATCGAGCGTTGCGGCGTGCGCACCACTCCGGCGAGCCAGGCGAGCGCGGCGCTGATATCGGAGTCGTCGAAGCCCGCGGCCGACAGCCTGCGCGCGACCCGCTCGGGATCATGCGACAGGTCGGCCTGGCGGCAGTTCTCGAACACGAAAACGAGGATGTCGAACATGTTCTTGTTCTCCTGGTTGACCCTCAGTTGAGCCGCTGGTACATGCCGCCGGGCAGCGCCGCGACGCGTCCGGCCAGCTCCAGCCGCAGCAATTCGGCGCTGACCCTTTCTGCCGCGAGCCCGGCGCGCGCGCATATCGAATCCACATCCACCGGATCGAATCCCATGTGCGCCAGGAGCGGCTCGTCGGCAGCCGGTGGCGACGGGGCGCGCGCGCTGGCGGTGGCGGTACGCTGGAACGCGGTCAGTTCGGCAAGGACGTCCTCGGCCGACTCGACCAGCTTGGCGCCCTGCTTGAGCAGCGCGTGGCAGCCTTTCGCAAGCGGCGAGTGGATCGATCCCGGGATCGCGAACACTTCGCGTCCCTGCTCGGCCGCGGCGCGCGCCGTGATCAGCGACCCCGAGGCCAGCGCGGCTTCCACCACCAGGCAGCCTTGCGCCAAGCCGCTGATCAAGCGGTTGCGGCGCGGAAAATGGTGTGCCGCCCCGGCGGAGCCGAGCGCGAACTCCGACAGCAGCAGGCCGGACTGGGCGATGCGCTGCGCGAGCGCGGCATTTTGCCGCGGATAGGTCACGTCGACGCCGGTGCCCAGAACGGCGATGGTCGAGCCCTCGCCGGCGAGGCCGCCGGCGTGTGCCGCGGCATCGATGCCCAGTGCCATCCCCGAGACGATGGTCAATCCGGCCGCGCTGAAGGCCCGGGCGAACTGTTCTGCGTTGCGCACACCCTGGGCGGTTGCGTTCCGGCTGCCGACGATGGCGAGCGAGGGACGCCCGAGCAGATCGAGCCGACCGACCGCGTACAGCAGGGGCGGTGGATCGGCGATCTCCAGCAGGAGTCTGGGGTAGGCGGCATCCGCGAGGGTAACCACGGCATGGCCCGGCGACTCGGCCCAGCGCAGTGCGTTCCGTACGGCAGCGGCAGTCTCCTCGCTATGCTGCAGCGCTGCGGCGGCCGGCCCGGCCACGCGTTCCAGCTGCGCGCGGGGCGCGGCGAGGATATTTTCGGGAAGCCCGAACTGCTCCAGCAGACCGCGGATGGCGGCGGCACCGAGGCCCGGCGTAAGGGTGAGCTGCAGCCAGCTCGCCAGGCCCGGGTCCGCGCTCATCCCGGTGGCGGAAAGGCGTCGGCCAAGCGCACATCGCCGGACTGCGACTCAGGGCGTCTGGACGACATCCAGTGGATTGACCGGCCTGGAAATGCGCATGACCAGCGCATAGGAAACCCGATCGTAGATCCGGAACACGAATGCCAGGCCGTAGCGTTCGTCGGGCACCTTGAAAGTCGCCGGCTTGCCGTCGATCTTCAGCGAGGCATCGGCGATGAGCGGGCCCGGTCGGTACAGTGCGAACACATGCCCGACTTCAACGCCATCGGCGCGCCCTCGATTCAACGTGATGATCTGTTGCGGCCCGGCCTCGCCGACCTTGCCGAGGCCGCCATAGATGCCGATGATGCGGCCCTGCATGAAGACCGCCGGCGCGTGTGGCGCGTACTTCGGCACTTCGGGCACGCCCGCGGGCAGAAGCTTGTCGCCGCGGCCTACTTCCTGCGTCACCGTAGTCAGCCGGACGGTCGCCGGATCGCCTGCGCGCGTCAGGCGTGCGGTGCCAAGGTAAATCGCCTCGTAGCCGAGCGTGTTGTTCGTGTCGGGATCGACCAGCGGCTTGCCGCGGCGGTAGACGAACCAGTTCTCTTCCTTCGAATCGCCCATGCCGCGGACATAGGCCTGATTTCCGGCCTCGATGATGACGCGGTTCTCTTCGGTGGCAATGATCGTCGGGGCGTTGTCGAGCCCGTCGGGCTCGATGACCAGCGGCCGCGACAAGAAAGGCTCGATGGCGCTTGCGGGAATGCTCGGGATCGCATCGCGGGCCGTGGACTCGGCGCGCAGGCGCGGCGAGAGCTTGACCGTGCCGACCGCGCTTCCTGCGTCGAGACCCGGCCGCGCCGCCGGCTTGCCGGTGCCGTCGCCCGGTCCGCCTGGGGTCCCTGGCCCGCCTGGCGCCGCCGGCTTGCCGTCGGCACCCGCGATCGACAGCGTGCCGCTGACCCGGTCGAGCACAATTACATCGCCCG
>JAOUGZ010000557.1 GCA_029865405.1 Betaproteobacteria bacterium | reverse complement strand
CGGTGATGTCGCGGTGGCACTCGACGCATTGCCGCTTGCCGTGCACGCTCGCCGCGAACCTCTCCTGCACCACATGCAGGCCGCGCGGCTTGCCGTCCGCACCCGGCATCGAGAAGCCTTCCATGCCGTGACAGCCGAGGCAGGTTCCGTTGTCGAGCGCGGCAGCGGGTTGCGGGGTTCTTTCCGCGGCGGGCTTCGCGGCCTTGGCGGTGGCGGGCGCCCTAGCGCCCAGGATGTGCTGCAGCATTGCCTTCAGCTCGGCGGCCGTGGCCTCCGCCTTGACCGGATGACCCTTGCCTTCCAACAGCGCCGCGCTCAGCTTGGCTTGCGCCGACTTGTCGCTCTTGTACTTGGCGGCGATGTCGGTGAACGCGGGCCCGACCGCCGCGCTGTGCATGGCGTGGCAGCCGAGGCAGCCTTTCGCGTCCAGGAGCTCCGCGCCCGACTGGGCGCCGGCCGCCCCGGCAAGCAGCAAGCCGAGCACGGCGAGCAGCGACGCGGCTCTTTTCACGGCGCGATGCGATACGCGGCTGTCGAAGGCCAGACCGTTCGACCCGCATGCATGGCTGACGAAGGCGGCAAGCAAATGAGTTCTGAGTTCTCTCGAGGCTACTTTCGCCGAGTGCGTTCGCGTTGCGACATGGTCGCCCGTATGCTGCAATTACGCCTGCGTTTTGTGCGGCGCTTCTGACCTAGATCAAATTCGGGCGGGCACTTGCGCCCAAATTCCACTCCAGCCATGCGCTGCAAACATCCTTTGCGCGATTGCGAAATGCGAGGTCTGGGCCGATGGACGCTGCCCGCGGCGAGACTCACGGCAGCCAACCTGCCGGTTCTTTCTTGCCTGCGCAGGGCCGTGCCCAGCGATCCAGTTCGGTGGACGGCGCGGATTTCTGCAAAAATAACGCGTAATCAACACGCTGTGGGATGCGATGCTGGAAGCGGCAGGACTGGAGTGCGTGCGCCAGCAGCGGGTGCTGTTCGCCGGCCTGAGCTTTGCGCTCGGCGCCGGGGAACTGCTGCGCGTGGCGGGCGCGAACGGCAGCGGCAAGACGAGTCTCTTGCGCATTCTCTGCGGTCTGCTCTCGCCGCAGGCGGGCGAAGTGCGCTGGCACGGCGCGCCGATCCAGGCGCTGCGCGAGGATTACGCGAGGCACATCGTCTACCTCGGCCACGCACCGGCCGTGAAGGACGACTTGAGCGCCGAGGAGAACCTGGCGATCGCCTGCCGGCTGGCGGGCGTGCGCGTGGTCGCGGAGTCGATCCGCGACGCGCTGGAGCGCTTCGGACTCTCCGGTGCGGCGCTCGTGAAGAAGCTCTCGCAGGGCCAGCGGCGCCGCGCGGCGCTGGCGCGCCTGTGGCTGAGCGCGCCCCTGCCCTTGTGGCTGCTCGACGAGCCCTTCACCGCGCTCGATACGGCGGGGGTGGCGACGCTGCGCGGCCTCATCGAGGCGCATATCGGGCGCGGGGGCGCGGTGATCTATTCCACGCACCAGGATCCGGGCATGGTGGCCACGCGCGTCGTCGAGTTGATCGTTGCCTGACGTGCTCGATGCCGCGCGCACGATCGTCACCCGCGATCTGCGGCTCGCCCTGCGCCGGCCGAGCGACGTCGCCACGGCGCTGCTCTTTTTCGTCATCGTCGCGAGCCTGTTTCCGCTGGGCATTGGTGCCGAGCCAAACCTGTTGCGCGCCGTTGCGCCCGGCGTGATCTGGGTGGCGGCGTTGCTCTCGTCGATGCTCTCGCTCGGGCGCCTGTTCGCTGCCGACCACGCCGACGGCACGCTGGAGCAGATGCTGCTCGGCGTGTCGCCGCTCGGCGTCATCGCTGCTGCCAAGGTCTTCACGCATTGGCTGGTTTCCGGACTGCCGCTGGTGGTGATCGCGCCCCTTATCGCCTTACAGTATGACCTGCCTCAATCGCTCTACGGTACGCTTGCCTTATCATTGCTCCTGGGCACGCCGGTGCTGAGTCTGATCGGCGCTATCGGGGCCGCGCTGACACTGGGCCTGCGTGGCGGCGGCGTGTTGCTCTCGCTGCTCGTGCTGCCCTTATACGTGCCGGTGCTGATCATGGGCGCGGGCAGCGTGGACATGGCGGCCGCGGGGTTGTCACCGCAAGGGCAGCTGCAGCTGCTCGCGGCGCTGCTGGTGCTGGCGGCGGCGTTCGCGCCCTGGGCGATTGCCGCGGCCTTGAGGATCTCTTCGGAATGAGTACGACCATCAAGTGGTTCTGGTTCGCTTCTCCGCAGACGTTTTTTCCGCTCGCCGGCACGCTCGCGCGCTGGAGCGGGGTGCTCGCCGCGCTGCTTGCGGTAGCGGGCCTGTACGTGGGCTTTTTCGTCGCGCCGACCGACGCGCAGCAGGGCGAGGTCTACCGCATCATCTTCATCCACGTGCCGGCGGCCTGGATGTCGATGTTCCTCTACGTGGTGATGGCGTTCTGGGCGGCGATCGGCCTCGCCTTCAATACCCGGCTATCCTCGATGATGGCGAGCGCGATCGCGCCCACCGGGGCACTGTTCACCTTCCTCGCGCTGTGGACGGGCGCGCTGTGGGGGCGGCCGACCTGGGGCGCCTACTGGGTGTGGGACGCACGCCTCACCTCGGAACTTTTCCTGCTGTTTCTGTATCTAGGGTTCATGGCGCTGCAGGCGGCGATCGACGATCCGCGCCGCGCCGACCGCGCGGGCGCGGTGCTGGCGATCGTCGGCGTGGTCAACGTTCCCATCATCTATTACTCGGTGCAGTGGTGGAACACGCTGCACCAGGGCGCGTCGGTCAGCC
>JAOUGZ010000556.1 GCA_029865405.1 Betaproteobacteria bacterium | reverse complement strand
GCCGCCGAGGTTCGCCGCCGGCAACTCCCACACCTCGACCTCGATCGCGGCCCCCGCGTCGCCACGCAGCAGGCCGGGGCGCGGCGGCGAAAACTGCTCGAGCGCGTAGAAACGGTAGTGCGGCGCGGTGCGGCAGCGGCGCACGAGGTGCGCGCCGCGCTCGACGAGCTCGCGGTTGAGCGGCAGGCCCGACATGTGCGCGCCGCACACCACGAGCTGCACGCTCGCGCTGCGCGCCGCCGGCTCGGCCGGCCGCGGCGCGGGCGGGAGCGCCTGGCCGGTGGCGCCGAGCGGGAGCGCGCAGGCGTACTGCAGGCGCTCGCCGAGCGCGGCAAGGGCGCGATCCTGGAATGCCGGCGCGAGCAGCGTGACGCCGAACGGCAGGCCGTCGCTGCGGAAACCCGCCGGCACTGCGAGGCCGCACAGATCGAGCAGGTTGACGAAGTTGGTGTAGGTGCCGAGCCGGCTGTTGAGCGTTATCGGGTCGGCCTCGAGCTCGGCGAGCGTGTAGATCGTCGGCGCGCTCGGCGTGACGATCAGCTCGATGGTTTCGCAGGCAGCCTGCGCCTGCCGACGCAGCGCCTGCAGGCGATAAGTCGCGGCGAAGGCGTCGGCCGCGCTGAAAGAGGGCGCTTTCTCGACCACGCGCCGCGTCACAGGATGCACCGCCTCGGGCTTGCGCGCGAGGAGCTCCCGCACCACCAGCCAGCGCTCGGCGACCCACGGGCCTTCGTAGAGCAGGCGCGCGGTTTCGTAGAACGGCGCAAAGTCGATCTCGACGCGCTCGCCGCCGAGCGCTTCGAGCGTCGCGAGCGCGGCGGCAAAGAGCTTCGCGGCCTCGCGGTCGCCGAAGAACTCGAGCTCGCTCCTGCGCGGCACGCCGAAGCGAAAGCGCGCGCCGATGCCGCCCGCGGACGCCGGCGCGGCGCGCGAGTACGGGTCGTCGCGATCGAAGCCCTGCGCCACCTCGAGCACCGCTTGCGCGTCGCCCACCGTGAGCCCGAAGATCGAGACGCAATCGAGCGAGCGGCAGGCCGGCACCACGCCGCGGGTGGAGAGCAGCCCGAGCGTCGGTTTGAGGCCCACCAGATTGTTGAACGCCGCCGGCACGCGGCCCGAGCCGGCCGTGTCGGTGCCGAGCGAGAAGCTGGCGAGGCCCGCGGCCACCGCGACCGCCGAGCCCGAGCTCGAGCCGCCCGGGATGTAGCGCGGGTCGAAGGCGTTTGCCGGGGCGCCGTAGGGCGAGCGCGTACCGACCAGGCCGGTGGCAAACTGGTCGAGGTTGGTCTTGCCGACGGCGATCGCCCCGGCGTCGATGAGTCGCTGCACCACGGGCGCACTCGCCGTGGGCGTATAAGCGTAGTCGGGGCAGGCGGCGGTCGTCGGGCGGCCCGCCAGGTCGATGTTGTCCTTGATGGCGAAAGGCACGCCGTACAGCGGTAGTTGGGCGGGCGACTTCGCATCGAGCTCGGCGGCACGCGCTTCGAGGGCCTTTGGCGGCACGCGATCGATCCAGACCTTGTCGTCGCCGCGGCGCTCGATACGCTCGAGCAGTTGGGTGATCACATCGCGTGGGCGCAGCGCGCCGCACAGGTAGGCGGCCCGCAGGCGAGTGAGATCTAGACTGTCGATCGCTGCAGGCATGGGCGGGGTGCGGAACACCATGCTGCCGGAACATCGACCCGCCTGTATAGTTGTTTCGCCAACCCATGCCCGCCGCGTCGCTCAAAATCGTCCACAACACCTACCGCGACTCGGTCACGCTGATGCAGATTTCGGCGAAGATCGCGGCATTTGCTGGCGTGCAGCAGGCCTCCGTCGTCATGGCGACCGAAGGCAACCTTGCGCTCCTGCGCGAAGCGGGCCTGCTCGATGGCGAAGTCGTCGCCTCGCCAAGCGACCTGCTGGTGGTGCTGCGCGCCGAGAACGAGGCGGCGGCCAAGGCGGCCCTGGAAGAGACCGAGCGCGTCCTGGCCGGTGGCGGCACCGGCGCGCTCCGGACCGGGCCGCAGGCGATCGCGCCGCGCAGCCTGCAGATGGGGCTCGCCGCCCTGCCCGAGGCGAACCTCGCGCTCATCTCCACGCCCGGCGAGTACGCCGCCGCCGAAGCCTTGAAGGCGCTACGGCTCGGCTTGCACGTGATGCTGTTCAGCGACAACGTCGCGCTTGAGGACGAGATCGCGCTCAAGCGCGAAGCCGGTGCGCGCGGCCTGCTGCTCATGGGCCCGGACTGCGGCACGGCGATCGTCGGCGGCGTGCCGCTCGGCTTCGCCAATGCGGTGCGGCGCGGCCCGATCGGCGTCATCGGCGCTTCGGGCACCGGATTGCAGCAGGTCACTTCGCTCATCGATCAGGGCGGTTTGGGTGTCTCGCACGCCCTCGGCACGGGCGGGCGTGACTTGAAGGCCGAAGTCGGCGGGGCCACCATGCTGCAGGCGCTCGATGAGCTCGCTGCCGACGACGCGACGCGCGTCATCGTCCTGGTCTCCAAGCCGCCGGCACGCGCCGTCGCCGACAAGGTGCTCGCCCGCGCGCGCGCCAGCGGCAAGCCCGTGATCGCCTGCTTTCTCGGCGCGGATCCGGTGCAGGTCGAAGGCGGGGGTGTGCGCGCGGCGGCGACGCTGGAAGATGCCGCCGCGATGGCGCTCGCCACCGCGCGCGGCACCTCCTACGCGGGCGGCGAGCAGCGCCTGCCGGAATACGATGCATCGCGCCTTGCGGCGGGACAGCGCTTCGTGCGCGGCCTTTATAGCGGCGGCACGTTCTGTTATGAGGCGACGCTGCTCCTCTC
>JAOUGZ010000071.1 GCA_029865405.1 Betaproteobacteria bacterium | reverse complement strand
GCGCCTGCTCGAGGAGCTGCGCGCCGCGCGCGGCTGGGAGACGCATCTCGTGCTCACCGACGCGGGCGTGCTGAACGCGCACCAGGAGCTCGGGCTGAAGAGAAAGGACATCGAGCGCCTTGCGCACCGCTGCTACCACCCGAAAGACATCGGCGCGGCGATCGCGAGCGGCTCGTTCCTCACCGAAGGGATGGTGATCGCGCCCTGCTCGATGAAGACTCTGGCGGCGGTCGCGCACGCGCACGCCGACGACCTGGTGTCGCGCGCCGCCGACGTGGTGCTGAAGGAAAGGCGGCGCCTCGTGCTGCTGCCGCGCGAAGCGCCGCTCAACCTCGCGCACCTGAGGAACATGGTGCAGGTCACGGAGATGGGCGGCATCGTCTTCCCGCCGGTGCCCGCGTTCTACGCGCGGCCGAAGTCGATCGACGACCTCGTGCTGCACACGGTGCGCCGCGTGCTCGACCTCTTCGGCCTGCATTCGGCGAAGCTCGCGCGCTGGAAGGGCATCGATGCCTGACCTGAGCGTCTTTTCCTCGTCCTACCTCGAAGCGCGCGCGCGCTTCATCGACGCCGCGCGCGCGAACGGCGCGCGCGTGTACGAGTTCCGGGAACCGAAGCTGAAAGGGCCGGCGGGCGAGCCGCTGTGCCTCGACGTCGCCGTGGCCGGCCCCGAGGACGCCGAGCGCGTGCTCGTCGCCGGCAGCGGCACGCACGGCATCGAAGGCTATTCCGGTTCGGCCGTGCAGACCGCGTGGCTGCTCGGCGGCGGCGCTAAGCGCCTGCCGAAGAAGACCGCGATGGTGCTGTTCCACGCCCACAATCCCTGGGGCTTCGCGCACAAGGCGCGCGGCACTGAGGAGAACGTCGACCTCAACCGCAACTTCATCGACCACGGCAAGCCGTATCCCCCGAATCCCGGCTACGCCGACGTGCACGCCATCGTCACGCCGGAGTCGTGGGACGACGCCACCCAGGCCGAGGTGTTCCGCCAGCTCGACGCGCTGCGCGAGCGCATCGGCGAGAAGGCGTTCTCCACCGCGTTCAACGGCGGGCAGTTCTCGCATCCCGACGGCATCTATTTCGGCGGGCAGCGCGAGCAGTGGTCGAACTACGCGTTTCGCGAGGCGGTGCTGAAGCACGTGGCGCATGCGAAGCGCGCGGCGATCATCGACTTCCATACCGGCATCGGCCCGTGGCTGGAGCACATCTACCTGTGCTTCCATGCCGAGGGCTCGGCGGCGCGAAAGCGCGCGCGCGACTGGTGGGGCGAGCGCGCGGTGAACCTGGCCGGCGTCACGCACAAGGCGCTGGCGGACTACCAGGGCGTGATCATCGACGCCTTCACGGCCATGCTGCCCAAGGCCGAGGTCACCTGCGTGGTGGTGGAGTTCGGCACGCTGGCGCGCAAGGAAGTGCAGCGCGCCAACATGGCGGGGCGCTGGCTGCGCTATTGCGGCGCCCGGCATCCGGCGCTCGCGCGCAGGGTGCACGAGCAGTTCTGCGAGACTTTCTACCCGTCGGATCCGAAGTGGCGCGCGGCGGTGCTCGAGCAGTCGCGCGAGATCCTCGAGCGCGGCATCGCCGGGATCGGGCGCGCCTAGGCGCCTACTTCAGCTCGATCTCGACGAAGCGGAATTCGAAGTCGTTGGCGTTGATGACGTTGTGCGCGACGCCTTTCGCGCGCGCGTAGGACACGCCGGCCGTCAGTTCCACCTCCCGGGTGCCGCCGGGCTCCACGAGGCGCAGCTTGCCGGAGGTGAGCGGCACCACGACGTAGTCGTGCGCGTGCACGTGGTCGCCGGTCTCGGCGCCGGGGGCGAACCGCCATTCCGTGACGATGACGCGCGCGTTGTCGACTTGCGGGTGGGCGGTGGCTTTCATCGGCTAGCGCTTTCCGAACCACATGCGGGAGAAAAGGCCGTCGCGGCGAACGAACTGATGATACAGGGCGGCGGCGGCGTGCAGGAGGATGAGCGCGAGCAGCACGCCGGCGATAAAGCCGTGCGCGATTCTCGGTGCAAAGCTCGAGAAGCTTTCGGGCAGCGACGCGCCCGAGCCGCCGAACACGATGCCCGGCAGGCCCGCCTGCACGGAAGTGGCGATGCCGCTCCCCGCCATCAGCAGCACGAGGAGGTAGAAGGCCCAGTGCGTGGCGCGGGCGAGCCGGTCGAGCAACGGGTTGCCGGTGGAGGCAGGCGCGGGTCTGCGGGTACCAAGACGCACGCCGAGGCGCACCAACATCAGCAGCAGGAGGGCGACGCCGACGACCATGTGGCCGCGCAGGGCGTCGATCTTCTCGGGCGCGCTGTTGGGAATCTCTTCCAGCACGAGCATGCCCATGCCGAGCGAAAAGAGGACGAGGATAGCGATCAGCCAGTGCAGCGCCACCAGCGCCGGGTGGTATCTCGATGGATTCACGCTCTGCGCTCCGACAGGTAGTTGGCGCCGGTGAGGAGGATACCCAATGCGACGATGCCCAACAGGACGATGAAGAGCGGATTTCGCGTCGCGAAATAGAAGAACAGCAGGCAGGCGCAGAAGAACAGGCGCACGATCAGCGTCGTGGGATACAGCGCGCGGATCTGCTGGCGGATGATCTGCACCACGATGTAGCCCAGGCCGATCATGAACATGCCCAGCGCCTGCAGCATCACGGCAGGGTAGTCCGTGTTCGACAGGAGGAGCCGGGCGGCGAGCTGCGGCGCGAGCAGCAGGCCGATGCCGCCCATCCAAAGGTAACTGGCCAGGTAGTAGAGGCTCAATCTCGTCCTGTGCATGGCGACCTCCTTGGTTCAGCCTCGATCGTGGCACAAGCAGCGGGCGCGCGCTCGCGGTGCGAGAGAGCGGTACGAGCCATCTTCACGCGCCGGACGCATGCGCGAGCGCGGAGGGCGTCTTGCAGCCGACGATCGCCGGCGCCTCGTGGACGAGCGCGTCGTTCTCGAGCGCCGCCACCATGAACAGGGCGAAGTCCACGCGGCGCGTGATGTTGCTCTCGAGAATGGGGTCGCCCACGTGCCGGCTCCACACGGGCAGGCCCTGGCTCTCGCCCTCTTCCAGGTCGCTGCCGCGCACCACGGTCCAGCGCGTGTCGCTGGCGAAGACCCGCCGGCACGCCTCCACCTGGTCGTCGAGCTCGGCAAAGCGGGCGAGGCGCGCGAGCGAGCCGAAGATCTTCACCATCGCCCTAAACGTCCACGAGTACACGTCCTTGCCGTCGCGCGTGATGTGCCACCCGCATGAGAACACGAGGCGCGCCCCCGGGGGCGCATAGTCGAGCACGGCCTGCGCCGTGCCCGACGCATATTGCT
This sequence comes from Betaproteobacteria bacterium, assembly GCA_029865405.1. The sequence goes on along the minus strand of JAOUGZ010000071.1, from coordinate 6,366 downwards.
GGACCCCCCAGGGAACGAGCACGACGAGCACCCCGTCGCACCCCGCTACGGCGCGCCGGATGACGTCGCGGTCGTTCGTCGCGCCAGGAACGAGGGTGATGCGGCCTTTGAAGCCGTCGAGCTTCGCCACGCTGCGCGCGCGGCACACGCCGACCACCTCGTAGCCGCGAGCGAGCGCGTGCTGCACCATGTACCTGCCGAGCTTGCCGGACGCGCCGACGATGCAGACCTTACTTATGGGCATGCGCGGTGGCTGCGGCTAGAACATGCCGTTGTCGTCTTGCGTGTAGCTTGCGCCGACGTGGCGTTTAACCGCCTCTCTTGGCTTGCACTGGTTGAACATCAGGTCGTAGAACGCCATCGCGTTGCGGCGATTCTGCTCCGGTGTTGAGGTCATGGATCTCTTTCGAAGGTTGCTGCCGTGTTGATTTTGGAACTTAACGCCGCCATTGAGAGGCCGAGCAAGCGGACGAAGACCGCTTGCGAAGGTCCTTCTCGAATGGCTTGTTCGGCATCATGCCCTCAGCGAGCGTGAGCCTTGGCCCAATCAATCGCATCTTCGAAGCGATCGTCGCCCCAAAAGATCTCTGTGCCTGACATGAACGTCGGCGAGCCGAAGACTCCCAGCGCCTTTGCGCGCTCCGTTTCCCTGTCGTAGCATGCCCTAACTTCCTGGGCGTTTGCGCGATCAATGACCGCATCTGCGTCTCGCCCAAGCGTGGACAGCACCGACCGGACGTGCTCAAGCTCACCCGGAGTCTTGTTGTCCAGGAACCACTGGCGATACGTTGCTTTCGTGTACTCGGGACACCACCCCTCGAGCGATGCAACGGTCGCAACACGATTGGCCAACCCATCAGGATCGACCGGATACTCGGGGATCGACTTGAACGGGATGCCATACCGCTCGGCACGTCTTTCCAGATCGCGCCACATGTATTTGAGTTTCACCGGTTTTCCGATGAACGGGCGATTGTTCTGTTCCATCATGATTGCTCGCACGTTGAAAGGTCGCCAACGGAGCGATACCCCTTCGCGCGCAGCAATCTCGTCGACCCGGTTGACCGATAGGTACGTGTACGTGCTACCAATGTAGTAGAAGAAGTCGATCTCAATCTTCATGCGTGTGACTGCCTCGGTAATCCTGGTGTAGCGCTCCCCTCATGATGCCGAACTTATTGATTAGGCCGCTTTGGCCGGGGAGCAGAACTATCCATAGATAGATTGAACCATCTACATATAGATAGCGCCATATGCCGGCATATATCTACTAATAGATGACTTCCGGAAACGCCCCAATCACCATCTCGTACCGAGATGCCACGCCAAGCCGACGTGTTTCCAGCCGCGACTACGCGTCCGATTTCCTCGGCCTGGACTCCTGAAACACCGGCAGCCCGTCACCGAACCTGACCCAATGCAGGTCGTCGCTCAGCCAGGAATGGTGCGTGGGCGGATAGCGCTCGGGTTCGTCCAGGCTGCAGGTGGTGATGTCGATGAGGTCACCGTAATCGGAATGCCGGTAAGTAAGCGGCGTGCCGCAGGCGGCGCAGAACGTTCGCCGCACCGGCGGCGACGAGCGGTGCTCTGCAGGGAAGCCTTTGGTAAACCGGAATCCGGTCATCGAAAACGTAACCCACGCTACCACCGGGGAGCCGGCCGCGCGCCGGCAGGACTGGCAGTGGCACACCATGGAGTTCGAGCAATCTCCGCTCGCCTCGTAGCGCACCGCGCCGCACGCGCACCCGCCGGCCACCATCAGTGCGCCGCCAGGAACTCCTGCATCGCTTTCGTGAACGCAGCAGGATTCTCGAGGTTCGCGAGGTGCGCGGCCTGCGGGATCATGACGAGCTTCGACCCCGGCGCATTGTCGTGGATCTCCTTCGCCATCGCCGGCGGCGTGCCGGGATCCTGGTCGCCGCAGATCACCAGGATCGGCATCTTGATCTCCTTCAGCCGCGCCGTCAGGTTGATCTTCGGGATGGCGTGGCAGCAGCCGGCGTAGCCGGGGACCGGCGTTGACGCGATGAGCTTCGCGATCGCCGCCACGGCCTCGGGGTTGGACTTGCGGAAGGCTTCCGTGAACCAGCGCTCGAGCGTCGGCTGCACGAGCGGCGCCATGCCCTTTTCTTCCGCGATCTTGATGCGCTCCTGCCACAGCGGCCCGACCTCGGGCGGAAAGCGGCTCGTGGTATCGGCGAGCATCAGGGTCTTGAGCACGCCCCGATACTTCAATGCGAAGGTCTGGCCGATCATGCCGCCCATGGAAAGCCCGCAGAAGTGCGGGTTCTTCGCCTTCAGGTGATCGAGCAAGCCTTTCAGGTCGTCGGCCAGCATCTCCAGCGTGTACGCGCCTTTCGGCGCGTCGCTCGCGCCGTGCCCGCGCGTGTCGTAGGCGAGGACGCGGTAGTTTGCCTTCAGCGCCGCGATCTGCGGGTCCCACATGCGCACGCTGCAGGCGAGCGAGTGGCTGAGGACGAGCCAGGGCGATCCTTCCTTGCCGTGCAGCTCGTAGCTGGTTTCGATGCCGTTGGTTTTCGCTTTCATACGCTCCCCACGATGAGTGGAATCAACATTTCGTCGGCGCTCGCGCCGCCATGGTGGCCGACGTGGCGATGGCGCGGCTCGCCCGGCGTCCAGTCCTTCACCGTCGCCCGGCCGTGCATCAGCAGCGCGACGTCGCCGACGCGCTCGGCAAAGCGCGGATGCGCGTCGCCGCCGCCGAACCAGCCCTCGGCGAGCAGTTCGGCGCTCGCGCACACCCGCGCGCGCTCGCCGAGCCAGTCGCGCGCGCGCGCCATGAATTCCGGCGCGCGCCCCTCCTGCACGTGGCAGAAGGCGATGCGGCTCTCGCCGCACAAAGGATAGCGCAGCAGCGCCGACAAACCCGGCGCGTCTGCGAAATCGAGGGCGTCGGCGCCGAGGCTGTCGACGAATCCATGATCCGCGGTCGCCACCACGAGCGTGTCGGTGCCGGCCAGGCGCGTCATCAGCTCGCCGAACGCGGCGTCGATGGCGCCGAACTGCGCGCGCGCCTCGGCGCTGCCGTTGCCGAAGCGATGCGAAAGTGCATCGAACTCCGGCCAATAGGCGTAGACGAACTTCGGCGCCGGCGACGACTTCACCGCCGCCGCTGTTTCCTCCACCAGCTCCTCGAGCCTGCCGTAGGCGCGCCGCTCGGCGCCGCCGCAATGGTGCAGGTTGTAGGTGGAATCTACGATCGATCGATGCGACACGACGATGCCGCGGCGCTTGAGCGCGTCGAAGAGCGAGCCGGCGCGGTACAGGCGCGCGGGCGCGACGCCGAGCGGCGCCTTGTCGCCGCGCCGTTGGCCTGGCAGCGGCGCGCCGACGCAGCCCGCCTCGCCGAACAGCGTGAACCAGCCGGTGAGGCCGTGCTCGAGCGGCGCCCAGCCGGTGTAGGTGGTGGTGATGGCGCTCGCCGTGGTCGAGGGAAAGACCGAGGTGAGCACGCCGCGGCGCCGCGAGAGGAGCGCGCTGCGCGCGCCTTCGCGCTGGAGGTAGCGGTCGCCGAGGCCGTCGATGATCAGCAAAACGATGTTGCGCGCAGCGGCGAGCTCGCGCGCGGGCAGAGCGGCGAGCGGTGCATGGCGAGGTGCGCCGCCGCAGGCCTCGACGATCGAGGCGACGAGATTGAGCAAACCGCCACCCGCGTAATCCGGCCGCACCATCGGTGCGGATTCTAGCGGCTCAATGCAGGCGCAGGGTGTTGGTGAGCAGCGCCTCGTACGTGCACAGGAACTCGTCCACCGCCTCGTCGGCGGTGTCCGCCGCGCTCAGCTGCGCCATGTTCGAGCGAAAGTGCGCCGCCACCGCGCCTTCGAGGAAGCCGCTGCGCCGCGCCTGCTTGTCCACCAGCTCGATGCCCCTGCTGCCGCCGAACTCGGCCACGCAGTAATTCTCGCTGTCGTAGAGGATGTGGAGCGCGCTCATATGCCCATTTGACGCCCTTGCGGGCGGAAAGTTGACTGCCGCGCGTGATAAACTGCACGCCCCTTATGTGAGGTTTCGTCCCATGCGGCTCGAAGTCCACGTCCACGCCGACATCCCCATGCTCGAAGGGGTTACTCGCAAGCAGATCGAGCAGGCGCTCGCGCCCTGGCTCGAGTACCTGGACGCCGAAGCGCTCGCCGACGTGAAGAGCCTCGAAGCCGACGAGCCCGGCCTGCGCTTCGACGAAAAGGAGCTGATGCTGCTCGTGTGCTGGACGGGGGAGATCGGCCGCAGCTTCTACGCCGCGCTCGACGCCTCGCTCGAGAACCTCGGGCCCTATTGCTACGAAGCGGTCGAAGTCGACCTCACCCTGTACCAGGAGAACGGCGACCAGGAATCGAAGCTCCTGTTCGTGGGCCCGACCGCGCAGTCGATCCACGAGGCGCAGCGCCGCTGCATGATCGAGGATGTGACCGCGATCCTCGAGCGCCAGTTCGACAAGGAAAAGAGCGCCGAGGTGGCCACCCTCGTCAATCAGCTCTTCGAGCGCGACTGGAAGGAAAAGTCCTCCGGCGTGAAGCCGGCCGAGCGCGCCTTCGAGTACACGACGCGGCCCTCGCGCAAGAACCTGCACTAAGTAGTGTCCGGTCCCAAATACCCGGGCTTCGACACGCTCGCGCTGCACGCCGGGCAGTCGCCCGACGCGACCACCGGCGCCCGCGCGGTGCCGATCTACGCCACCACCTCGTACGTGTTCCGCGACTCGGAGCACGCGGCTTCGCTGTTCAACATGGAGCGCGCCGGGCACGTCTACTCGCGCATCTCCAACCCGACGGTGGCGGTGCTGGAGGAGCGCATGGCGGCGCTCGAAGGCGGCGTCGGGGCGATCGCCACGGCCTCGGGCCAGGCGGCGCTGCACCTCGCGGTGGCCACCCTCATGGACGCCGGCAGCCACATCGTCGCCTGCAATTCGCTCTACGGCGGCTCGCACAACCTGCTCGGCTACACGATGAAGCGCTTCGGCATCGAGACGACCTTCGTCGCCCCGGGCACGCCGGCGAACTTCCGCAAGGCGATCCGACCCAATACGCGCCTGCTGTTCGGCGAAACGCTCGGCAACCCGGGGCTCGAGGTGCTCGACATCCCGGCGGTGTCGCAGGTCGCCCACGACGCGGGGCTGCCGCTGCTCGTCGACGCGACCTTCACCACGCCCTACCTGATGCAGCCCTTCGCGCTCGGCGCGGACCTCCTGTACCACTCGGCCACCAAGTTCCTGGGCGGGCACGGCGTCGCGATCGGCGGCGTGCTCGTCGACTCGGGCCGCTTCGACTGGGAAAAGAGCGGCAGATTCCCGCAGCTCACCGCGCCCTACGCGGGCTTCCACAACATGGACTTCGAGGAAGAGTCGGGCACGCGCGCGTTCCTGCTGCGCGCGCGGCGCGAGGGCCTCAGGGATTTCGGCGCCTGCATGGCGCCGATGACCGCATTCCACATCCTGCAGGGCGTCGAGACGCTGCACCTCAGGATGCCGCGCCACGTCGAGAACACGCGCAAGATCGTGAACTTCCTCGCTTCGAACGCCGCTGTCGACAAAGTGCTGTACCCGGAACTCCCCGGGCACCCGGACCATGCGCTGGCGAAAAAGCTCCTGCCCAGGGGCTGCGGCGCGGTGTTTTCGTTCGACCTGAAGAGCGGGCGCGACGGGGGCCGGCGCTTCATCGAGTCCTTGCGCGTCTTCTCGCACCTCGCCAACGTTGGCGACGCGAAATCGCTCGTCATCCACCCGGCGAGCACCACGCACTACCGCATGAGCGATGAGGACCTGAAGAAGGCGGGCGTCGGCCCGGGCACGGTGCGCCTGTCGGTCGGGCTCGAGGACGCCGAGGACCTGCTCGAGGATCTGGCGCGCGGCCTGCGCGCCGCCCGGAAGTGAATTTCACCGTCGACGGCAGGCAGGCCTTCGCCTACACGGCGGCGCACGCGCTCGATCCGGCAAAGCCGACGGTCGTATTCGCGCACGGCGCGGGGCTCGATCACTCCTGTTTCGGGTTGCAGAGCCGCTACTTCGGCTATCACGGGCGCAACGCCCTGGCACTGGATTTCCCCGGGCACGGGCGCTCCGCGGGCCCGCCGCTCGCCACGATCCCGGAAATGGCCGACTGGGTGCTGCGGCTGCTCGACGCCGCGAAGCTGGAGAAGGCGAGCGTGGTGGGGCATTCCATGGGCGCGCTGGTCGCCCTGGAGTGCGCGGCGCGCCACCCGCAGCGCATCGCGCGCATCGCGCTGCTGGGGATCGCCTACCCGATGAAGGTGTCGGCCGCTTTTCTCGATGCCGCGCAGGAGAACCGCCAGGAGGCCTACGACATGGAGACCATCTGGGGCCACGCGCCGCAGGTGCCGCTCGGCGGCAAT
>JAOUGZ010000555.1 GCA_029865405.1 Betaproteobacteria bacterium | reverse complement strand
CGGCGAGGATGGGAAGGAAAGTGAGCGCCACGATCACCACGGCGACGACGTTGGTGACCGGGCGCTGGCGCGGGCGCACGAGCTCCTGCAGCATCCAGATCGGCAGCGTGGTCTGCTGCCCGGCGGTGAAGGTGGTGACGATGACTTCGTCGAAGGAGAGCGCGAAGGCGAGCATGCCCCCGGCGAGCAGCGCCGTGCCGAGGCTCGGCAGCAGCACGTAGCGCAGCGTCTGGAAAGCGTCGGCGCCGAGGTCCATCGACGCTTCGATGAGCGAGGGGCTGGTGCGGCGCAGGCGCGCCACGGCGTTGTTGTAGACCACGACGATGCAGAAGGTGGCGTGCCCGACGACGATGGTCCAGAAGCCGAACGGGATGCCCGAGAGGCCGTAGGCCGACCGGAGCGCGATGCCGGTGACGATGCCCGGCAGCGCGATCGGCAGCACGAGCAGGAGCGAGATCGCCTCGCGGCCGAAGAAGCGCGTGCGCGCGAGCGCGAGCGCCGCCAGAGTGCCGAGGACGAGAGCCAGCGCGGTGGTGACCGTCGCCACCTCGAGCGAGAGCTGGATCGCCTGCCAGACGTCGGGGCGCTCCCAGGCGACGCCGAACCATTTCGTCGTCAGGCCCGGCGGCGGGAACACGTAGGTCTGGTCTTCGCTCGAAAAGGCGTACACGAAGATGAACAGCATCGGCACGTGCAGGAACGCCATGCCGGCGAGCGCACCCGCGGTGAGCGCGCGCGAGGCGCCGCCGCGGCGCTCAGAGCGCATCGAAGGCTCCCATGCGCCTGGCGATGGCGAGGTACGCCGCCATCACCGCGATCGGCACCATGGTGAACGCGGCGGCGAGCGGCACGTTGCCGGCGGTGCCTTGCTGCAGGAACACCACCTGCCCGAGGAACAGCGATGAATCGCCGATGATGCTGGGGATGATGTAGTCGCCCAGCGTGAGCGAGAAGGTGAAGATCGAGCCGGCGACGATGCCCGGCAGCGCGAGCGGGAAGATCACCTTGCGGAAAGTCGCCGCGTCGCGCGCGCCGAGGTCGGCCGAGGCCTCGATCAGGCTCTGCGGCACGCGCTCGAGCGCCGCCTGGATCGGCAGGATCATGAACGGCAGCCAGATGTAGACGAAGACGATGAAGGTGCCCAGGGTCGAGATCGAGAGCGAAGGCCCGCCGATCACCGGGACCGAGAGCAGCGCGTTCAGGACCCAGCTCAGGCCGCTCTCGGCGAACACCCAGTTCACCACGCCTTCCTTGGCGAGCAGCAGCTTCCAGGCGTACACGCGCACCAGGTAGCTCGACCACAGCGGCAGCATGATGCCGAGGTAGAACGCGGCGCGCACCCAGCCGCGCGTGTATCGCGCCATGAAGTAGGCGATGGGAAAGCCGATCGCGGCGCAGCCGAGCGTCACCGCGGTGGCCATCGCCACGGTGCGCAGGATCACGTCGAGGTTGGCGGGCGCGGTGAGGTCGACGAAGTTCTGCAGCGTGAACTCGCGCTTCACCATGCCCGTGAACGGGTCCATGCCGAAAAAACTGTTGGCGAGGAGCGAGAGCAGCGAGCCGCAGTACACGACGCCGAGCCAGAACAGCGGCAGGCCGAGCAGCAGCGCGAGGGTCAGGCCGCGCCGGTGGTAGAGCGCGGTGGACAGCGAGCGGGCGAGCGTGGCGCTCATGCGATGCGGTGGCAGGCCGCGTCGGGCCAGGTGAGGGTCACCTCGGCGCCGCGCGCGAAGTCGCGCCGCGCCGCGTTCACCAGCAGTTCGACGCCGTCGCCGACATCGACGATGTAGCGGATGAAGGCGCCCAGGTATTCGACCTCTTTCACCACGCCGGGCACGCCGCCGGCGCCGGCGTCGCGCTTGGCGATGCGGATGCGCTCGGCGCGCAGCATCACGGCGCCGTCGACGCCGGCGATGCGGCGCGCCTGCGCGCCCTCGAGAAGGTTGCCCGAGCCGACGAAGCCGGCGACGAAGCGCGTCGCCGGCCGGTCGTAGATTTCCTCGGGCGTGCCCACCTGCTCGATGCGTCCGTGGTCGAACACGCACACGCGGTCGCTCATGGAGAGCGCCTCCTGCTGGTCGTGCGTGACGAAAATGAAGGTAATGCCGACCTGGCGCTGCAGCGCCTTCAGCTCCACCTGCATGCTCTCCCGGAGCTTCAGATCCAGCGCGCCGAGCGGCTCATCGAGCAGCAGCACGCGCGGGCGGTTGATGAGCGCGCGCGCGAGCGCCACGCGCTGGCGCTGGCCGCCCGAGAGCTGGGCGGGGCGGCGCGCGCCGCTGCCCGGCAGGTGCACGAGCTCGAGCATCTCGTCGGCGCGCCGGTAGCGCTCGGCCTTGCCCACGCCGCGCACCATCAGGCCGTAGGCGATGTTGTCGCGCACGTTCATGTGCGGAAACAGGGCGTAGTCCTGGAACACGGTGTTCACGTCGCGCTCGTAGGGCGCGCGGCGCGAGGCGTCGACGCCGTGGATCAGCACGCGGCCGCGCGTCGGAAACTGGAAGCCGCCGACCATCCTGAGGCAGGTGGTCTTGCCCGAGCCCGAGGGGCCGAGCAGGGTGAAGAACTCGCCCTCGCGCACCTCCAGGCTCACCCGGTCGACGGCGAGCAGCGGCCCGAAGGCGCAGCTCACGTCATCGAACGCGACGGCGGCGACCATGAAAAATGCGCCCGGGGCCGCACGCGGCCCCGGGCGCCGAGGAGGACGCTAGCGTCCGCCGAGCACCGCGATGTAGTCGGACACCCAGCGGTAGTACGGGACGCACTTGCCGTCCTGCGACTTGCAGTTGGCGACC
>JAOUGZ010000070.1 GCA_029865405.1 Betaproteobacteria bacterium | reverse complement strand
AAGGACGTGGTCCTCGAAGCCGGCCACTGCCATCGGCTGAGCCGCAAGGGGCTCGCGCTGGTGCACGCCTTCGGCGAGGCCTCGGTGGCGCTCGCCTGAACCCTGACAGCAAGGAGAACGACATGGACATGAACCATTGGGATATCGCCGCCCTGCGCGCCGCGGCGAGCCGCGAGCGCGCGGCTGCGGTGCATGAACTGCTGGCCCGTTTCGCGGCCTGGCTGCGATCCGTGCCTACAATAGGCGTTCCGCAAGCGAAGGAACGCGAATGTTTCGGGACGGATTGCTGAAGGGCAAGAACATCCTCATTACGGGCGGCGGCACCGGCCTCGGCAAGGAGATCGCCGCCCGCTACCTCGCCCTCGGCGCCGGCGTGTGGCTCGCGGGCCGGCGCGCCGGCGTCCTCGAGCAGACGGCCAAGGAACTCGTCGCCGCGCACGGCGGGAGCGTGCGCACGCACGCCGTCGACATCCGCGACTACGCCGCGGTCGACGCCATGGTCCAGCGCATCTGGGACGATTCCGGCCCGCTTACCGGCCTGGTCAACAACGCCGCCGGCAACTTCATCAGCCCGACCAAGGATCTGACGCCGAATGGCTTCAACGCCATCGCCAACACCGTGTTCCACGGCAGCTTCTACGTCACCCACGCCGTGGGCAAGCGCTGGATCGAGGGCGGACACAAGGGCTCGGTGCTGTCGATCCTCGTCACTTGGGTGTGGACCGGCTCGCCCTACGTCGTGCCCTCGGCGATGTCGAAGGCCGGGCTGCATATCATGACCAAGTCGCTCGCCGTCGAGTGGGGCAAGCACGGCATCCGCCTGAACGCCATCGCGCCGGGCCCGTTTCCCACCGAGGGCGCGACCAAGCGCCTGCGCCCCGGCTCGAGCTTCGGCGAGTCGACCAAGGTCAATCCGATGCGCCGCGTCGGCGAGATGTCGGAGCTGCAGAACCTCGCCACCTTCCTCATGGCCGACGGCTGCGAGTGGCTCTCGGGCGAGACCATCGCCCTCGACGGCGCGGGCTACCTCGCCACCGGCGCCTACTTCACCGAGCTCGACAAGATGAGCGACGCCGACTGGCAGAAGGCGCGCGAGTTGATCAAGGCGCAGAACGAGAAGGATCGCGCCGGCCGGAGCGCCTGAGCGCGCGCATGGCGGACAAGCTCGTTCCCCGGCCGGCCGCGACGCTGCTGCTGCTGCGAGACGGCAGCCTCGGGCCCGAGGCGTTCCTCCTGCAGCGCACGCACGACGCCGCGTTTCTCGCCGGCGCGCACGTGTTTCCGGGCGGCGCGCTCGACAAGGCCGACCGCGACGTGCGCGTGCTGCGCCGCGTCGCCGGCTTGAGCGACGCCGAGGCCAGCGCGCGCCTGGGCATCGAGGCGGGCGGCCTCGCCTTCTGGGTGGCGGCAATGCGCGAGTGCTTCGAGGAGGCGGGCATCCTGCTTGCCGAGCGCGAGGACGGGCGCGCGCTGGACGCGGCGCGGGTCGCCGCGCTCGCGCCTTGCCGCGCCCAGCTGCACGCCGGCAAGCTCGCCTTTCACGAGTTCCTGGAAAGAGAGCGGCTGCTGCTGCGCGCGCGCGAGCTGGCCTATTTCGGCCACTGGGTCACGGCGCCGGGACGCGCGCGGCGCTTCGACACGCGCTTCTTCCTCGCCCTCGCCCCCGCGGCCCAGGCGGGCGCGCACGACGGCACCGAGCTGGTCGCCAGCCAGTGGCTGCGCCCGCTGGACGCCATCGAGCGCGAAGCGCGCGGCGAGATCGAGCTGGTGTTCGCCACCAAGAACACGCTCGCCGACCTGGTGCGCTTCGCGCGCGCCAAGGACGCGATCGAGCACGCGCGCGAGGCCGAGGTCGAGACCAACCGAGCCTGCTGGGCGCTCGGGCCGGACGGGGCGGCCGCCCTGTTTCGCCGCCGCGACCCGCAGTACTTCGAGATCCACTGGTGCGATCCGGAAGAGACCGGTCAGACCAGCGTCGCGCTCGAGCCCGGCGTCGCCAAGCGCCTCGATCCGTATGTCACGCGCGTGATCGCACCCAATCCCGGCATGATGACCGGGCCGGGCACCAACACCTACCTCGTGGGCGAAGCCGAGCTCGCGGTGATCGATCCCGGCCCGGCGCTCGACGCGCACATCGCCGCGGTGCTGGCCGCGGGCGCAGGCCGCATCCGCTGGGTGCTGTGCACGCATACGCACCTGGACCATTCGCCCGCGGCGGCGGCGATCAAGGCCGCCACCGGCGCCGTGGTAATCGGCCGCCCTGCGCCCGAGCACCCGGGGCAGGACCGCGGCTTCGCGCCCGACCGCGTGCTCGCGCATGGCGATCGCTTCATGTTCGGCGGCCTCACGCTGCGCGCGCTGCACACGCCCGGGCACGCCTCGAACCACCTGTGCTACCTGCTTGAGAACTCGAAGATGCTGTTCACGGGCGACCACGTCATGCAGGGCTCGACGGTGGTGATCAACCCGCCCGACGGCGACATGCGCGCGTACCTGGACTCGCTGCAGCTGCTGCTGGGCGAGGATATCCTGATCCTCGCGCCCGGCCACGGCTATCTGATCGGCGAGCCGCATCGCGAAGCGCGGCGCCTGATCCGGCACCGCATGGCGCGCGAGCAAAAGGTGGTCTGGGCGCTCGAGCGCCTGCGCGCGCCCACGCTGGAGGAGCTGGTGCCCGAGGTATACGACGACGTCGCACCGCGCTTGCATGGCGTCGCCCTGCGCTCGCTCAGCGCGCACCTGGACAAGCTCGCCGTCGAGGGCCGCGCGCGCGCCGCGAACGGCCGCTGGTCGCTGGTACAATCCTCGATGGTCGAGTGATCGCCGGAGGAGCGCGCCATGAGCAGTCACGAGGAGACGCTGAAGCTGGTCACCAATCTCGATCGCGCCGGCATCGAATCGCGCCTCGCCGACGTGCGTGGCGCCGCGCAGTCCGCCGGCCTCGCGGACCTGGCGCAGCTGCTCGCCGACGCGCCGGGCGCGCCGCGCGCGCGGCTCGAGCAGAAAATCCGCGGCGCGCTGAAGTTCCTCGCCGGCAAGCCCGAGCACAAGGCGCTCCTCGCGCAGCTCGAGCTGGTGGAGATCAACCTCCCCAACCTGAAGTAGCGGCACGCCCGCAGCCTGAAGTTCGACTTCGACCTTTTCACCATCGGCGGCGGCTCGGGCGGGGTGCGCGCGAGCCGCGTCGCCGCGTCCTATGGCGCGCGGGTGGCGGTGGCCGAATCGGATCGCTTCGGCGGCACCTGCGTCAACGTCGGCTGCATTCCGAAGAAGCTCTTTTCCTACGCCGCGCACTTCCGCGAGGACTTCGCGGTCGCGAAGAGCTTCGGCTGGACGCTGGGCGAGCCGCGATTCGACTGGCGCACGCTGATCGTCAACAAGGACCGCGAGATCGCGCGGCTGAACGGGGTCTACGAGAGCTTGCTGGCGACAGCCGGGGCGCAGATCCTGCGCGAGCGCGCCACGGTGATCGATGCGCACACCGTCGAGGCGGGCGGCAGGCGCTACACGGCGAAGCACATCCTCGTTGCGACCGGCTCCTGGCCGCAGATTCCGGACATCCCGGGACGCGAGCTCGCCATCACCTCCAACGAGGCCTTCGCCCTCGAGCGCCTGCCGCGGCGTGCCCTGGTGGTGGGCGGGGGTTATATCGCGCTCGAATTCGCCTCGATCTTCAACGGGCTCGGCGTGCACACGACGCTCGTCTACCGCGGGCCGCGCCTGCTGCGCGGATTCGATGCGGATCTCGGCGCGCACATCACGCAGGAGATGAGGAAAAAGGGCGTCGACATCAGGCTGCAGACCAATCCCGCGCAGCTCGAGCCCGGCATCCGCGTCACCTACGAGGACGGTGCGACGCAGGACGTGGATCTCGTCATGTTCGCCACCGGCCGGAAACCCAATACCGCGGGTCTCGGCCTGGAGGGCGCGGGCGTGCGGCTCGCGCCGGGTGGCGCAGTCGTCGTGGACGCGCACTCGAAAAGCTCGGTCGCCTCGATCCACGCCATCGGCGACGTCACCGACCGGCTGAACCTCACGCCGGTCGCCACCGCCGAAGCCATGGCGCTGGCGAAGACCCTGTTTCGCGGCGAGCCGACCCCCGTCGATCACCTGAACGTGCCGACCGCGGTGTTCTCCGACCCGAACCTCGCCACCGTGGGCCTGACGGAGGAGGCGGCGCGCCGGCAATTCGGCCGCATCGACGTCTACAAGACGGCGTTCCGCGCCCTCAAGCTCACGCTGGGCGGGCACGAGGAGCGCACGTTCATGAAGCTGGTGGTCGATGCGGCATCGCAGCGCGTGCTCGGGGCGCACATGGTCGGCCCGGACGCCGGCGAGATAATTCAAGGGGTTGCGATCGCGGTCAAACTCGGCGCCACCAAGGCGCAGTTCGATGCCACCATCGGCATCCACCCCACCGCGGCGGAGGAATTCGTTACCATGCGCGAGAAGGCGACCTGACAATGATTCTCGAATCGCAGATCGAGAAGATGGTCGGCGAACTGAGGGCGGGCGCAGGCCTGCCCCTCGCCATCGAGCTATGGAACGGCAAGCGCTACGCGCTCAGCGAGCACCCGACCGTGACCCTGCGCGTGCCCGCCGCCTCGGCGATTAAGTACCTGGCCAAGGCCGATCTGGCGGCGCTGGGCGAAGCATTCGTCGAGGGCTACATCGACGTCGTGGGCCCGATCAGCGAGGCCATCCGCGCCGCCGAAGGCCTGGCGCGGCGCCTGGGCGGGGACAAGAAGGGGCGCGCGCCGGCTCTGTTGCGCAATATCCATACGAAGAAGACCGATTCGGCGGCGATCCGCTACCACTATGACGTCTCCAACGAGTTCTACGCCCTGTTCCTCGATCCGCGCATGGTCTATTCCTGCGCCTATTTCAAGACGGGCGCGGAGTCGATCGAGGTGGCGCAGGAGCAGAAGCTCGACCACATCTGCAGGAAGCTGATGCTCAAGCCCGGCGAGCGGTTCCTCGACATCGGCTGCGGCTGGGGCGCGCTGGTGATGCACGCCGCCGGCCGCTACGGCGTCAAGGCGCTCGGCATCACGCTGTCGAAGAACCAGCATGCGCTCGCCAACGAGCGCATCAGGGCCGCGGGCCTGCAGGACCGGTGCGAGGTGCGGCTGCAGGACTACCGCGACCTGCCGGGGGACGGCGCGTTCGACAAGATCGCCTCCGTCGGCATGTTCGAGCACGTGGGGCTGAAGAACCTGCCGGTCTACTTCGGCGCCATACAGCGGCTGCTCGTGGAGGGCGGCATCGTCCTGAACCACGGCATCACGTCCATCGATCCCGACAGCCGTTCCGTCGGCCTGGGCGCGGGCGATTTCATCGGCAAGTACGTCTTCCCGCATGGCGAGCTGCCGCATCTGTCGCTCGTCGTCCGCGAGATGGGCGCGGCGGGGCTGGAGGTCATGGATGCCGAGACCCTGCGCCTGCACTACGCGAAGACGCTGCAGCACTGGAGCGAGCGGCTGGAGGGGAACCTGGAGAAGGCGCACGCGTTTGCCGGGGAGAAGCGCCTGCGCATCTGGCGCACCTACCTGGCCGGCTGCGCCCACGCCTTTGCCGCAGGCTGGGTGTCGATTCAGCAGGTGCTGGCGGTGAAGAGCGTGGACCCGAGAAAGGCCACGCTGCCGTGGACGCGAGAGTTCATGTACGCCCGCTAGCTCGGCGCGCTCGCGCTATCCCAGGGCGCGCAGGACCAGGCTTGCCCCCGTTACCAGCAGCACCGCCGCCACCATCCGCAGCAGCTGCTCGCGCGAGATCTTCAGGTACATGCGCCGCGCCACTGCGATGCCCAGCATCGCCGCCGGCACGGCGCCGAGCGCCACCAGCCACACCCTGGGCTCGAGCAGCAGCCCGGTCAGCAGGAACGCGACGACACGGATCGAGATGCTGGTCAGTGTCGCGAATCCCATCGTCGCGCGGAACTGCTCCTTCGTCAGTCCGCGCTGCGACAGGTAGATCGCGTACGGCGGCCCACCTGCGCCGAACAGCGTGCTGGTGATGCCCCCGGCCAGGCCGGCGACCCATGCCCAGCCCGCGGCGATGATCCGGTTCGATTCGTGGCGGAACAGGCTGTAGAGCGCGTAGCCGAAGACGAACGTGCCGAGCGCGGCCATGCCCGCCGCGCGCGGCAGGCTCACCAGCACCGTCACGCCCAGGGCCGTGCCGAGGAGAATCATCGGCACGAGCCGCACCCACTCCGCCTTCACCGCGTTTCGCGGATTCTCGAATCCGATGCGCACGGCGCTCGACAGGTCGCACAGCGCGTACAGCGCCAGCGCGAACTGCAGCGGCACGAAATGCGTGGCGAGCGGCATCGTGACCAGCGCCGAGCCGAAGCCCGTCAGCCCGAAGACCAGGGCCCCGGCAAACGCGATCGGGATCAGGACGAGCAGCGCCCACTGCCCGCCCAGCAATTCGCTCAGGCTTTCACCGCCGGGTTGAGCGAGTAGGTGCCCGTGATTTTCGCGCTGCCGAGCACGTGCGGCTGGATCGCCTTGAGCAGATCGGCACCGCGGAAGGACCCCGCCACCGGGCAGGTCTCCACGTCGAGCGCATACAGGGTGAAGACGTAGCGGTGCGCGATCGAATCGTTCCACGGCGGGCAGGGTCCGTCGTAGCCGAAGTACTCGCCCGCCATGTCCTTGTCGCTCGCGAACCAGGTCGTGTAGTCGTTCACGCCCTGGCGCGTGCCGCGCGGCCCCGCGGGCCCGCTCTTGCCGCCCGCGGTGACGCCGCTGGAGAACTCGCCCTCGCGCACCGGCCCCGCCTCGGGCTTGAGGTCGACCAGCAGCCAGTGGAAGAACTCGATGCGCGGCAGCGTCGCCGGGATCTGGCGGTCTTCCTTGTTGACGTCGTCGGGCTTCGAGGGCACGTCGATGTCGCCGCAGACGAGCGCGAGCGACTTCGTGCCCGACGGCAGGTCCTTCCAGGCAAAGTGCGGGTTGCGATTGTCGGAGAGCTTGACGTGGGATTTCGGGTCGGTCACGCCGAACGCGTAGCGCCCGGGAATTGCGCCCCGGTCGTTGAAGCTGTCGCTCGTGAGAATCATGCGCCGCCTCCTTCAGGGGCGATTATAAGAGCCCCGGCGTCGCACCGGTTCATGCGTTTCAGGCGCGGCACGTAGCGCGCAAACGGCAGGCCGAAGCGCCGCTCCAGCGCCTGCGCGCGGCGCGCGAGCGTTTCCCAGGCGATCTGCCGCGGCGCGCCCTTCAGCGCGATGACGATCACGTTCGGGTCGTAGAGCGCGGGCAGCGCCAGCACCGCGCCGCCGAAAGCGCACTCGAGGCGCCGGATGCGCTCGTCGAGCCTCACGTCGTCGTTCATCAGGTTCAGCACCAGCGCCCCGCGCGCCTCGAGCGCGAGCCACGCCGCGTCGAAGAACGCCTGGCTGACCAGCTCGGCGGGCGGGTGCTCGTCGGCGAATGCGTCCACCACCAGCAGGTCGCAGCACTCGGGCGCCAGCGCCCCGGCGCCATCGCCGATTTCCACACTGAGGCGCGCATCGTCCGCCGGCAGGCAGAACTGCGCGCGCGCGACGCTCACCACCCGCTCGTCGAGCTCCACCACGCGCGTCTTCATCCACGGCAGGCGCCGCCAGAAGAACTTCACGAGCGAGCCGCCCCCGAGGCCGATCTTCAGCGCGCGTGCGGGACGCGGGTGAAAGAGGAGGAACGACATCATGCAGCGCGTGTAGTCGAGCTCGAGCGCGAACGGGTCCGAGAGCCGCATCGAGCTCTGGATCGCCTCGCCGCCGACGTGCAGCGTGCGCACGCCGCGCGCCTCGCTCACGGTGAGCGCCGGCAACCGGCTCATGCGTGCGGAATGTGCCGGCGCATCGCCGCCGCGATGCCGGCGCCGGCGAAGCTGAGCGCAGCGCAGGCGAGGATCGAGAGATCGTAGCTGCCGGTGGCGTCGAAGCTCGCGCCGGCGAATGTCGGCCCGATGAGCGTGCCCAGGCCCGCCGCGGTGTACAGGGCACCGATGATCGCCGACAGCGCGCGTGGGCCAAAGATATCCATGCACACCGTGGGCGCGAGCGCGACATAGCCGCCGTAGAGCGAGCCGAACACCACGGCGAACACCGCGAGCGGCAGGTAGCTCTTCGACACCCACCACAGGAGGAACATGAGGCCGAGGCCGGCGGCGATCGCGATCAGCGCGCGCATGTGGCCGAGCCGGTCGGCGATGCCGCCGACGAAGAAGCGCCCGAGCAGGCTCCCTAGGCCGAGCAGGCTGACGAGCGAAACGCCCTGCGCCTCGGTCAGTCCGATGTCGAGCGCGTAGGGCACGAGGTGCACCATCGGCACGAAGAAGCCCACGCAGATGAGCAGCGCCACGCCATAGAGCAGCCAGAAGGGCGGGCTGCGCAGGCCCGCGGCGAGCGTCATCCCCGGGAGCGGCGCGCCGCCCGCGCCGCGGCGCACGGACTTGCGCCCGCCGAGCGCGAGCGCCGCCGGTACGCAGAGCAGGAGCATCGCCGCGGCGAGCGCGAGGTAGGCGTGACGCCAGCCGACGAGGCCGATGAGCCACGCCGCGGCGAGCGGCATGACCAGGTTGCCCGCGCCGATGCCCGATACCGCGATGCCCGAGGCGAGCGCGCGGTGCTTCACAAACGCCTGCTGCACGGCGGCAACCGAGGGCACGTAGGACAGGCCGATGCCCAGGCCCGCGCCCAGACTGTAGGTCAGGTACAGCAGCTCGACCGAAGGCGCGTTGGCGGCGAGCGCGAGGCCGGCGGCGAGGCACAGCGCCCCCGCGAGGCACACGCCGCGCGGGCCGAAACGGTCGGCGAGCATGCCGCCCGGCACGCCCGCCGAGAACCACAGCAGAGCGCTCAGCGAAAAAACCAGCGAGACGTGCGCGCGCGAGGCGCCGAACTCCGCCTCGAAGGCGACGAAGAACGCGGCGAAAGAATACGCCGCGCCGAAGCCCATGAACATGAGCGTGAAGGCGGCGAGCACCACCCCCCAGCCCGCGCGCGGCGTCGCCAAGTCAGCGCTTCGCGGTCTTGCGTGCCGCGGGCAGCGCCGCGACCAGCTCGACCTCGAGCAGCAGGTCGTCGTGCACCAGCCGCTCCACCCCCACCAGGGTGCTCGCCGGCATCGCCGCGGCATCGAGGTAGCGCGCGCGCACCTCGCGGTACTGGTTCAGGTTTTCCGGCGTCAGGCCCACCATGTAGCCGTTCATCTTGACGACGTCGCGCCAGGTCGCGCCCGCGGCCTTCAGGTTGTGCGCGAGGCTGGCGAATACCTGCTCGGCCTGCGCGCGCATGTCGCCCTTGCCGACGACGACGCCGTCGCGGTCGTAGCTCACCTGCCCTGACACGAACACCAGCGTCGCCGCGCCCTCCACCGCCACCGTGTGCGTGAAGAAGCGCGGATCGAACAGTTCCTTCGGATTGAGGTTCTTTCGTTTCATGTCAGCGCTCCCCGCGCGGT
Source organism: Betaproteobacteria bacterium (assembly GCA_029865405.1). The sequence continues at coordinate 254 of JAOUGZ010000070.1, read as the reverse complement.
GATCGGCCACAAGGATTCCACGACGCCCCGACGCACGCAAACGTACCAGTCGTGCAGGTTGATCGTCGGGTCGCAGTGCCCCGGCACCAGCAGCAGCTTCTCGCCGGGCGCCGGCGCCGCGGCACCCGGCGCGACCTCGATGAAGCCGTGCTCGTCCGAGGCCTGCACGTAATTCAATCCCGGCCGTTGCCACACGGCAGGCATGCCCGAATCGACGCTCGAGGCCTTGAGGCCCGCATCGACGATGGCCCGCG
>JAOUGZ010000554.1 GCA_029865405.1 Betaproteobacteria bacterium | reverse complement strand
GACCGCAAGAAAATGAGGGCGAAGATGCCCTGGGGACCCACGATCCCGCTGCAGCCATTCTTCGGCATCCTCGCCACCGCGCCGCGCCCGGAGTACGGGCGCATCTCCACGGTCGAGCCGCGCGAGTTCGGCGGCAACGTCGACTGCAAGGAGTACGTGCCGGGCACGTCCCTGTTCCTCCCGGTGTTCGTGCCGGGCGCGAACTTCTCGGCGGGCGACGGCCACGCGGTGCAGGGCGACGGCGAGGTCTGCCTCACCGCGCTCGAGACCTGCCTCAAGGGCACCTTCGAGCTGGTGCTGCACAAGAAGATGAACCTCGCCATGCCGCGCGCGATCACGCCCACGCACTACATCACGATCGGCCTGAACGAGGATCTCGACGACGCTGCGAAACAGGCGCTGCGCGGCATGATCGCCTGGCTCGTCGAGATGAAAGGCTGGAAGCCGGCCGAGGCGTACGTCTTCTGCAGCCTGGCCTGCGACCTGCACGTGACGCAACTCGTGGACGGCAACAAGGGCGTCCACGCCATGGTGCGCCGCGACCTGCTGCAGTAGCATTGGGCCATGATCGAACGCGGCCACCACGACATGGGCGGCTTGCCCGCCGGCAGGGTGCGGCGCAGCGAGCACGCCTACGAAGACTGGGAGCTGCGCGTGGACGCCCTGATGATGCTCCTCATTGGCGTCGTGGGAGAGAGCCGGCGCATGACGGTCGACGAGCTCCGCAAGAACGTCGAGGCACTGCCGCCCGCCGACTACGACAAGATGGGCTACTACGACCGCTGGGTGATCTCGCTCACGCAGACCATGATCCAGCGCGGCGTGATCACCACGGACGAGCTGGCGAGGAAGCTGGCGGCGGTGCAAAAAAGGGGACAGACCTCATTTTCCCGGCGCAGCCGGAAATCGGAGCGAGGACAAAAGGGAAAATGAGGTCTGTCCCCCTTTACGCCGTTGGCGACCGCGTCCGCGTGCGCAAGGCCGCGCCGCTCGGGCACGTGCGCACGCCGTACTACATCCGCGGCCATAGTGGCGTCGTGGAGCGGATCTGCGGCGCGTTCCCGAATCCGGAGGAGCTCGCGCAGCAGCGCGACGGCCTCCCGGCACAGCCGCTATACCGCGTGCGCTTCCGCCAGCGGGATGTCTGGCCCGGCTACCGCGGCGGTGCGGCGGACGTGCTCGAACTCGAGATCTTCCAGCACTGGATCGAGCTATGAAGCAGGCCGCGGGGCGCTACGAGCCGTACTCGTACTTCCAGCTGATGGAAGTGAGCCTGCGCGAGCTGCTGGTGGAGAAGGGCGTGGTGAGCGAAGATGCGATCGCCGGCGCGATGGCCATCATGCGCGCGCGCGGGCCCGAGCGCGGCGCGGCGATGGTGGCGCGCGCCTGGCTCGACCCCGCGTACAAGGCGCGCCTGCTGGGGGACGGCAGCCGCGCCGCCGAGGAACTCGGCTTCGAGGTGCCGGGCCTGCGGCTGATCGTGGTCGAGAACACGCCCGCCACGCACAATGCGATCGTCTGCACGCTGTGCTCGTGCTACCCGCGGATCCTCCTCGGCCTGCCGCCCGAGTGGTACAAGTCCAAGCCCTACCGCAGCCGCATGGTGCGCGAGCCGAGGAAGGTGCTCGCCGAGTTCGGCCTGAAGGTGCCCGCCAAGGCGCAGATCCGCGTGCACGACTCGAATGCCGACATGCGCTACATGGTGCTGCCGATGCGTCCCGCCGGCACCGAGGGCTGGAACGAGCAGCGCCTTGCCGGCCTCGTCTCGCGCGACTGCCTGATCGGCGTCGCCGTGCCCAAGATTCCCAAGAACCCCAAACCCAGGAAGTCCCGATGACCGCCAAGCTCTTCACGCCCATCCAACTGGGCGGAATCACCTTGCCCAACCGCATCATCGTCTCGCCGATGTGCCAGTACAGCGCCGCCGACGGCGCCATGACCGACTGGCACACGGTGCACCTCGGCAGCCTCGCCATTTCGCGCGCCGGCCTCACGATCATCGAGGCGACGGGCGTGACGCGCGAGGGCCGCATCTCGCACGGCTGCACGGGCCTGTACAACGATCTGAACGAGGCAGCCATGCAGCGCGCGGTGCAGGTGTACCGCGGCATATCGACCTCGCCCATCGGCGTGCAGCTCGCGCATGCGGGTCGCAAGGCGTCCTCGCAAGTGCCCTGGATCGGCGGCAAGGCGCTCCCGGCCGCGGAATCGCCCTGGCAGACGGTGGCGCCTTCGGCGCTTCCCTACGCCGAAGACTGGCACACGCCGCACGAGCTGACGGTGCAGGAGATCCAGGACCTGTGCGATGCCTTCGCCGCGGCCGCGACGCGCGCGCTGCGCATCGGCCTCGACCTCGTGGAGCTGCACTCGGCGCACGGCTATTTGCTGCACCAGTTCCTGTCGCCCAACTCCAACAAGCGCACCGACCGCTACGGCGGCAGCCTGGAGAACCGCATGCGCGCGCCGCTGGAGATCGCGCGCGCGCTGCGCGAGTCCTGGCCGAAGGAGCGCGCGCTCGGCGCGCGCATCACCGCGAGCGAATGGGCGCCGGGCGGCTTCGAGGCGCAGGAGGCGGCGAGCTACGCCAGCGAGCTCAAGGCCATCGGCTTCGACTACGTGTGCGTATCGAGCGGCGGCAACGTGCCGCAGCAGAAGATCAAGGTCGAGCCCGGCTACCAGGTGCACCTCGCCGAAGCCGTGAAGCGCGGCGCGCGCCTGCCGGTCATGGCGGTGGGCATGATCGCCGACCCGCAGCAGGCCGAAGACATTCTCGGCGCGGGGCGCGCCGACATGGTCGCGCTGG
>JAOUGZ010000069.1 GCA_029865405.1 Betaproteobacteria bacterium | reverse complement strand
AGGTGCGCCACCGCCGCGTCGAGCTCGTCTTTCTTCCTTGCGGTGAGCGCGAGCCGCGCGCCCATCTCGCCGAGCGCCTCGGCCATCTGCAGCCCGAGCCCGCGCGAGCCGCCGGTGACCAGCGCGACGCGCCCTTTCAGATCCAGAAGCTGCCTGACGTTCATTGAAGGCCGATGCTGTTATCGTCGCGGCTATGCTATCACCGGAGCGCCGCGCGGCGTACACGCGCGCCCAGCTCGAGCGGCTCATCGCGCCGCGCTCGATCGCCGTGGTGGGCGCGTCGCCGCGCGCCGGCTCCTTCGGCATGCGCACGCTCGAGAACCTCGCGCAGTACGCCGGCAAGGTGTTCCCGGTGAATGCCAAGTACGAGGCGATCGGCGCAATGCGCTGCTATGCGTCGCTCGCCGCGCTGCCCCACGCACCCGATTGCGTGGTGCTCGTCGTGCCGCGCGAGGCGGTGGAGAGCACGCTCGAAGAGGCCGCCGCCGCGGGCGCCGGCGCCGCCATCGTCTACGCCTCAGGTTACGGCGAGATGGCGCGCGAGGACGCGGGACGCACGCAGCGGCGCCTGGCGGGCATCGCGCGCGCGGCCAATATGCCGATGCTCGGACCTAACTGCATGGGCCTGGTGAACCATGCGCTGCGCGCCGGCATGACCTTTCTCTCGGAGTACGAGCGCTCGCCGCGCAATCCCGGTGCCCTCGCGGTGGTCAGCCAGTCGGGCGCGCTCGGCTACTCGCTGGCGCAGGCCTGGAACCGGGGCCTTGGTGTCCGCTATTTCTTCTCGGCCGGCAACTCGGCCGACGTCGACGTTGCCGATCTCATCGCCGCCATGGCCGAGGACCCCGAGGTGCGCGCCATCGCCTGCCTGTTCGAGGGCGCGCCCAGCGCCGCGCGCATGCTCGAGGCGGGCGAGCGCGCGCGCCGCGCCGGCAAGCCGGTGATCGTCTTCAAGCTCGGCACCAGCGCGGACGGCGCCGCCGCCGCGCGCTCGCACACCGGCTCGCTGGCGGGCTCGGCGGTGGCCTGGCGCGCGTTGTTCGAGCGCGCGGGCTTCGTTCCGGTCGAAGACTTCGAGGCGCTGCTGGAATACGCGGGCTTCTTCGCCGCGGCGGGCCCGCCGGTCGCGCTCGGCGTGGCCGCCATCTCCGGCTCGGGCGGCGCCGGCGTCATGGCCGCGGACAAGGCCGCGGCGCACGGGGTGCCGATGCCGCAGCCGCTGCCGGCGACCGTCGAAAAGCTGCGCGCCATCGTCCCGGAGTTCGGCGCCGCGCGCAATCCCTGCGATCCCACCGGGCAGGTGATCAACGTGCCCGAGTCTTTCAGCCAGTGCTGCCGCGCGCTGCTTGCCGATCCGCAGTACGGCGTGCTGGTCGTGCCGGCCACGGTGGCCGTAATGGAGACCGCAAAGGACCGGGTGCCGCAGATGGCGGCGATCGCGCGCGAGCAGGCGAAGCCTCTCGCGCTGGTGTGGCTCTCGGAGTGGTTGCAAGGCCCCGGCGCCGACGAATACGAGAAGGACGAGCGCATTCCCGTGTTCCGCTCCATGGAGCGCTGCTTCGCGGCGATCGCCGCCTGGCATGCGCGGGCAGACCGGCAATTCGAGCCTGCGGCGCGTCGCGCGGCCGACGGCGCGGCGCAGCAGGCGCGGGCGATGCTCGCGGCCGCCGGGGCGACGCTCACCGAGCGCGAGGCAAAGCGCGTGCTGGCGGCCTACGGCGTGCCCGTGGTCGCGGAGCGGCTTGCGCGTAGCGCGGACGAAGCCGCGGCCGCCGCGCGCGAGCTGGGCTACCCGGTGGTGATGAAGGCGGAAGCCCCCGGCATCCTGCACAAGACCGAGCTCGATGTGGTGCGCCTGGATATCGGCAACGAGGACGAGTTGCGGCCGGCGTACGCCGAGATCGTCGCTGCCGCGCTCGGCCACGAGCTGCACGGCGTCCTCGTGCAGCCAATGGTCCCCGGCGCGGAGGTGATCGTCGGCGCGCGCATCGACCCGGCGGTCGGGCCGGTGGTGGTGGTGGGCTCGGGCGGCGTGCTGGTGGAGCTCATCCACGACACCGTGGCGGCGCTTGCGCCGGTGAGCACCGCGGAAGCGCGCGCGATGCTCGCGCGCCTGCGCGGCTACCCGCTGCTCACGGGCTTTCGCGGCGGCGCGCCGGCGAACCTCGACGCCCTGGCCGACGCGATCGCACGCGTCTCGGAGCTCGCCGCGGACCTCGCCGGCGAGATCGAGGAGCTGGACGTGAATCCCCTGCGCTGCGGCCCGCGGCAGGTCGCCGCGGTCGACGCGCTGATCACGCGGCGCAACTAGCCCTTTGGCCGCGCGGAACCTGTCGAACCTGCCCGCGGGCCACAAGAGGATCGAAATCTGACCGTCCTTTGAGATCCCTCAACACCCCGAACCGGCGAAGTGTTAAGCGTGAAGGTGCGCGTGGCCGAAGCTTGAGGCGCCGCGCGAGTTCGAGCGACGGAAGCGAACATGAGCGAACCCTCACGCACCCCGATGTCGATGTGTCCGATGGCCGAGACCTGCAGGGGCATGATGCAGGGGCCGCGCGCGGGACTGGGCCTCTGGATTCCCGGGCTGGTCTTCGTGGGGCTTGGCATCCTGATCGTGATCGAGCCGCGCATCCTCGCCTGGGTCATCGCCGCCGCATTCGTCCTGCTCGGCCTCATGCTGTGGATGGTGGCGGGATTCATTCGCCGGATCGGCCGGCGCTTCGACGACACGGCGCGGCCCGGCGCATGAGGCGGCATCGCTCTGCCGAAAACAAGGCGGAGCTCCGCCGCATGCTCTACTCCTTCGGTTGGGGAGCGCGCGAAGCGGGCGCGACGCCGCCGTGAATGAGGCGCTGCTTTACTTCGCGTCGGCGCTCGTCGCGGGCTGGGGCGTTGCGCACCTATCGGCCACGCGCGGCGTGGTCGCGGGATTCGGCGAGCTGACCACCGACAACCGGCGCATCATCACCATGGAGTGGATCGTCGAGGGCGTGGCGTTCATCGCCGTCGCCGCGTTCATCACGGCGGCCACTGCGGTCGACCGGCACTCCGGGGTCTCCTCGGCCGTTTACGCCGTGGCCGTGGCCTCGCTTGTGTCGCTCGCGATGGTGTCGTTGTTCACCGGCTTTCGCATCGCGTTCCTGCCGTTTCGCCTGTGCCCGTTCGTCCTCGGCCTGGGGGCGGCGCTGGTCGCCTGGGGCGCGTGGCAGTAGCACAAAACGTGTTGGCGCTTCCCTCAAGCCGGGGCAATGCCGGAGCTGACGGGCACCACGCGCTCGTGCGCTGAGGCGCCGACGAGGTCCCACGGGTCCCTTCTCGGCTGTACCGATAGGCTGAAACAGTGTCAGGCGAATTCCGCGCGATGCGACGGCCAAGCGCACTTCTTTCCCTGACCCTCCTTGTTGCCGCGATCGCCCTGGCCGCCTTCGCGGCGTGGCGACTTTGGCCGCACTCCGGGCCGGGCGCAGAGGTCCGCTGGGCGGGCGGCCCCGTCGCCGACTGGCCGATCTACGGCCGCGATGCTGGGGGCACTCGCTATTCTCCCCTGGAGCAGATCGACCGGGAGAACGTCGCCCGCCTGGAAGTCGCCTGGGTCTATCACACCGGCGACGTGAACGACGGCTCGGATGGCCGCCCCAAGACCACCTTTCAGGCAACGCCGATCCTGGTCGAGGGGACGCTCTACCTGAGTACGGTCTACGGACGGGTGATCGCACTCGATCCGGAAACCGGGGCTGAGCGCTGGACACACGATCCCGGGCTCGACCGCAGCGTACGCCGCGGTGAGTACGCGTCGCGCGGCGTTGCCTACTGGCGCGATGCCGCGGCCACAACCGGGCAGACCTGCGTTCGGCGGATCTTTCTCGGCACCATCGACGCGCGCCTGATTGCCCTGGACGCTGCCACCGGCAAGCCCTGCGCCGGTTTCGGCCGCGACGGGCAGGTGGATCTGACCGAGGGAGTGCGCCTGCGCAGCCGCAGGGACTACGGCGTCACTTCGCCGCCGGCGGTGATCGCGGAGCGCATCGTGGTGGGCTCCGCCATCGGGGACAACCGGGCCGTGGAGCAGGAGCGGGGCGTGGTGCGCGCCTTCGACGCGCGCAGCGGTGCGCTGGTCTGGAGATTCGACCCGGTGCCCCTCGACCCGGCCGACCCGGCCCGGCGGGCCTGGCGTCCGGAGCAGGCGGATCGCACCGGCTCGGGCAACGTGTGGGCGCCGATCTCGGTGGACGAGGCGCGCGGGCTGGTGTTCATCCCCACCAGCAGTGCCAGCCCGGACTACTACGGCGGTGAGCGGCTGGGCAGCAACGTGTACGCCGACTCGGTGGTTGCCCTGCGCGGTGCCACGGGGGAGGTCGTGTGGCACTACCAGATCGTGCACCACAACCTGTGGGACTACGACCTTCCGGCCCAGCCCGTGCTGCTGAGCGTGCGCCAGGACGGGCGGGAGATTCCCGCGGTGGCTCAGGCCACGAAGATGGGCTTCCTTTTCCTGCTGCACCGCGAGACCGGCGTGCCCATTTTCCCGGTGGAGGAGCGCCCTGTGCCCCGCTCCGACGTGCCGGGCGAGGAAAGCTGGCCCACGCAGCCCTTTCCCACCGTGCCGCCGCCGCTGGCCCCTCTCGCTATCGGGCCGGAAGACGCCTGGGGGATCACCTTCTGGGACAAGGGTCGCTGCCGGGAGGAGATCGCGCGCTACCGCAACGAGGGCATCTTCACTCCGCCGAGCTTCCGCGGCTCGCTCCAGTATCCCGGCATCGCCGGCGGCGCCAACTGGGGCAGCCTGGCCTTCGAGCCGCAGCGGGGCTGGGTGGTGCTCAACATGAGCAACCTTCCTTTCGTGATTAGGCTGATTCCCCGCGAGCGCTACGCCGAAGCGCGGTCCCATCGACCCCGGCACACCGAGTTCGCTCGCCAGGAGGGCACGCCCCTGGCCATGAGCCGCAGGCCGTTGCTCTCCCCGTTCGACATGCCCTGCAACAGACCTCCTTGGGGCACGGTGCTGGCGGTGGAGCTCTCCTCGGGCCGGGTGGTGTGGAAAGTACCTCTGGGCACCGTGCGGGACATCGCGCCGCTGCCGCTCCCGATCCGCTATGGAACCCCGAACCTGGGCGGGCCGATCGTCACCGCCGGCGGCCTGGTCTTCATCGCCGCGGCGATGGACGACTACCTCAGGGCCTTCGACATCGACACGGGCGAAGAATTGTGGAAGGGACGGCTGCCTGCCGGGGGGCAGGCTACGCCGATGACCTATCGGCTGCGCGAGGACGGCCGGCAGTTCGTGGTGATCGCCGCCGGCGGCCATGGCCGGATGGGAACCCGGCTGGGCGACGCGCTTGTCGCCTTCGCTCTGCCCCCGGACTGAGCGAGCACCCCGCGCTGCGCCTCCCGAGTTACTTCGGCGCGGCGAGCTCGGCGCCGCCCGGAATCTCCTGCATCGCCTTCCACCAGCGCGCGAGCTGCGGGTAGTCGGACACCGGCAGCCCGCAAATCTTCTCGTAGCCCAGCCATACCGAGACCGCGAAATCGGCGATCGTGGGCTTGTCGCCCGCGAGGTACCTGGTCTTCTCGAGCTGTCCGTTCGCGACCGCGGCGTACTTGCGAAAGTCCTCGAGTCCCTCCTGGATGATCTTCCGCTCGGGCTCGGCTCCGCGCATCGGCGCGAAGATGACTTGGCCGATGATCTTCGCGACGGCAGGGGCGAAATGGCAGCTCTCCCAGCTCATCCATTTCATGATCTCGTAGCGCTCGTCGCTCTTCGGCCAGACGCTCGTGTCCTGCTTGCTCGCGAGGTACGCCATGATCGCGTTCGACTCCCACAGCGTCTTTGCGCCGTCGACGAGCGCGGGAACCTTGCCGTTTGGGTTGATGGCGAGGTACGCCGGCTGCTTCTGCGCCCCGGCGCGCAGATCGACGGTTTCGGTTTCGACCTTGAGACCGAGGTGCTTGACCAGGGCGTGAACCTTGCGGCAGTTTGGCGACAACGGGTTCGAATGGAGCTTCATCGTTCGCTTCCCCTTACATGTCCATCGTCGGCGCCACTTCGACCGAGCCGCCGGCCGCGAGGAGCGGACACCCTTTCGCCTTCTTGTGGGCGTCGTCGCGATCCTTGGCCTCGATCAGGCTGTAACCGCTCGCCGGGTTCGAGCCGCCATCGTTGGCGATCGACCCGTCGGGCTTCACCGTCGTCGACTTGCCCACGGGGTTGCCCCCATCGATGACCGCGGTGCCCATGGACTTGAACCACGCTCCCCAGGCGTCCATCACTTTCTTGGTTTCCGCGGGAGTCGATGGAGGCTTGCCGCCGTGATAGATGAACAGGTATTTCGCCATGCTGGTCTCCTTGAGTCGCGATTGCCGCGGGGACGATTCCCGCGCGTGACTGTAGGCTACGCGCAGTTCTCAGGGCCACCAACGGGCAAAGCACTGCTAAACTGCGCCCGGTAACTGTGGAAACCCTCCAATTGGAGGCTTTGCCATGCCGGAACACGCGGCGCTGCGACAGTCACTTGCGCGGCTCAGGCGCCTCGGCGCCATTCCCGGGATCGCCCCGGCGCTCAAGCGCGCAATGCCCCGCGCCGGCCGAGCCCTGCGCAAGGCCGTGATCGCCGAGGTGCCCACCCTTGCCGCCGGCGCGGAACCCGGCGTGCGCGCCGAGCGCGATCGCCACGCCGGCGAGCACCTCAAGGAAGTCCAGCGCCTTTTCGCGGGCGGCGAAGTCGCAGGCTTCGAGTTCGTCCGCGCGCACGCTCGGCTCCGGTCCGAGCAGCGCTTTCCCCTGGAAGCGATGCTGCACGCCTACCGCTGCGGCCACCAGGTACTCTCGCGCTGGATGCGCGCGGCGGTCGCGACGCTCGGCGCCGAGCGCCGCGAGCAGGCCGTCTCGGCGGTCTCGGATCTCGGCATCGAATACACCAACGCCATCAGCGCGGTGCTGACGGCCGAATACGTGGCGCATACGCGACAGATGGCGCAAGCCGAAGGCGATCGGCGCGCCGACACGCTCAACGCCCTGCTCAATCCGGAAGGCGGGGTGGACGGCCACGACGCGCAGCTGCTCAAGCGCGCCGGCTACCTGGAGCCGAACCAGGCTTTTTGCGTCGTCGTCGCGCAGTCGACCGATCCGCTGGAAATGAACAGCGTTCCCCGTGTGCAGCGTATCGTCGAGGCCATGTCCTCGGCGGTGACTTCGGAAAAAATCAAAGCGCTCATCGGCGTGCGCAACAACGTCGTGACCGCCGTGTACGCGGACTGGCAGCGCCAATCGGGATGGACCGCGCCACGAGCCAGCCTGGCCGATCGCGTCGAGCGCATGCTCCTCATCCTCGGGCCCGCGGTGTTGATCGGCGTCAGCCGCGAGCACGGGTCCGTCGCGCTCGTTCCCAAAGCGATGCAGGAGGCGATCGCCGCGCTCGGCTGCGCGCATGTGGGGGAGCGCGTCGTCAAGTTCGGCGCGCTGCCCATGCGGCGTCTGCTCCTCGTGCGCGGCGGCGATTACGTGCGGGCCGCGCTGCCTCCGTGGGTCGCCGACTTCGCCACCGCCGACGCCAAGGCGCGCGGAGCGCTCGTCGAGACGCTGCGCGCCTACGCCGATGCCGATATGAACCTGATCCGCGCGGCGCGCGTTCTGCACGTCCATCCCAACACGCTCTACGCGCGCATGCAGCGCATCAACCAGCTGACCGGGCTGAACAGCCAGCGCTACCATGATCTGAACGAGTTGCTGCTCGCGGTGGATTGCCAGGGCGTATGAAAGTCTTCCTGGCGGGAGCGATCTGCGGGTGGCGCGCTAGCCCTTGAGCTGGAGCGATTTCAGCTCCAGGAATTCCTCCAGCCCGTACACGCCCGCCTCGCGGCCGTGGCCGGACTGCTTGAAGCCGCCGAACGGGGCGTTCATGTTGAAGGCGCCGCCGTTGACGTCGATCTGCCCGGCGCGGATGCGCCGCGCCACGTTCTGCGCGCGCGCGTCGTCCTTCGACCACACCGCCCCGGCGAGCCCGTAGGGCGAGTCGTTGGCGATTCTCACCGCCTCGTCCTCGTCCTTGTAGGAAATGATCGAGAGCACCGGCCCGAAGATCTCCTCCTGGGCGATGGTCATCGAGTTCTTCACCTTGCCGAAGATGGTCGGCTTGACGAAGTAGCCGCCCGGCACGCCGTCGGGCTGGTCCGCGCCGCCGGCGAGGAGCTCCGCCCCTTCATCGATGCCTTTCTTGATGTAGCTCCTCACGCGCTCGAGCTGCGCCTGCGAGGAGAGCGGTCCGAGGCGCGTCGTCTCCTGCAGCGGGTCGCCGAGGGTGAAGCCCTTGGCCGCTTCCACGGCGAGCTTCGCCGCCTCGTCGTACTTCGAGGCCGGCACCAGCATGCGCGTGAGCGCCGTGCACGTCTGCCCGGAGTTGAGGTAGCAGCCGTTCACCGTGCCCTTCACCGCCGCGGCGAGGTCGGCGTCCTCCAGGATCACCGAGGCGCTCTTGCCGCCGAGCTCGAGGGCCACGCGCTTGACCTGCTGCGCAGCGACTTCCGAGATGCGCTTGCCCGCGCGCGTCGAGCCGGTGAAGGAGATCATGTCGACGCGTGAGTGCTTGACGAGCGCCTCGCCCACCACCGGCCCGAGGCCGGTGACGAGGTTGAACACGCCCTTGGGCAGCCCCGCGGCCTCGATCACCTCGGCGAGGATGAACGCGTTGAACGGCGCGACCTCGGAGGGCTTCAGCACCACGGTGCAGCCGGCGGCGAGCGCCGGCGCCACCTTGAGCGCGATCTGGTGCAGCGGATAGTTCCAGGGCGTGATGGCGCCGACCACGCCCACCGGCTCCTTCACGACCACCGAGTTGCCGACGCGCTCTTCGAACTTGAACTCGCGCGCGATCTTCGCGTAATTGGCGAAATTGGCGACTGGCAGGCCGACCTGGATGCGCCCCGCGAGCTTGATCGGCATGCCGACTTCCTGGGCGATGGTCTTCGCGAGCTCGTCGGCGCGCGCTTTCAGCCCGTCCGAGATCTTCTGCAGGAACTCGGCGCGTCTTTCGGCCGGCAGCGCGCTCCAGGCGGGCAGCGCGGCGTGCGCCGCGGCGGCCGCCGCATCCATGTCGCGCTCGCCCCCGGCGGGCACCTTGCCCATCACCTCGCCGGTGCCGGCGCTGTGCACTTCGATGGTTTCCTTGGCGGCAGGGGCGACCCATTGGCCGCCGATGAACAGCTTGTCGCGAGTCAGCATGGAAAAAGTTTCCGGAAAATCAAAGGGGGACGCTACTTTACCGGGCCGGGGGAAGCACGGCAATGCGGCGCCGCGACATGCGAAGTCCTTGACGGCGGGAAAATGATATGTCTAAGATGTTAAACATATCATCATAAAAGCAGATCGCATGCACAGGAACTACATGCGCGCCCTGCCGCGCGAATGGCGCGCGATGGCCAAGGTTTTCGTCGCACTGGGCGACGAGCACCGCCAGCGTCTGCTGCTGACGTTCGAGAAAGGCGAACGCCTGACAGTCGGGCAGATCTCCCAGATCTCCACGCTGTCGCGTCCCGCGGTGTCGCACCACCTCAAGATCCTGCGCGCCGCCGGGATCCTGGAGGCGGAAAAGGCGGGCAAGGAAGTATTCCTGCGCGTCAACAAGCCGCTGCTCGAGGACACGTTGCGTACCGTGCTCGATTACGTGCGCGGGGAGGCCTGAGCGATGACCGGGTCGGGCCAGTTCCGCCTCCTCGCCGAGCGCCGCTTCGGCCC
>JAOUGZ010000553.1 GCA_029865405.1 Betaproteobacteria bacterium | reverse complement strand
GGTCCTCCAGGTACCAGGTGCCGTAGCCGGCGTCGAAGCTGCCCATCATCGGCCCGACCTGGCGGAACACCGCGCTTTCCTTGGCGATGGTGAGGTCGCACATCACCTGCAGGACGTTGCCGCCGCCCACCGCAAAGCCGTTCACCGAGGCGATGACCGGCTTTTGCAGGCGGTCGATCGCCTCGTACATCTCGAGCGTGGGCAGGACGCCGGCGTAGAGCAGCGTGTCCTCCATGCCTTCCTTCCTGCCGCCGATGCAGAAGAACTTGTCGCCGGCGCCGGTGATGACGAGCACGCGGGTGCGCGTTTCGCGCCGCACCGCGTTGATGCAGTCGCGCACCTCGTGGCACATCTGCGGCGTGAACATGTTGCCGTCGTCGGGACGGTTGAGGGTGAGCCAGCCGACCGGCCCGTCTTCGGCATACAGGATCGTTTCAAAGCGCACGGCGCGGCTCCCTGGTTCGCGCCTCGAGCAGCGCGTAAAGGCGCGCGGGGCGCGGGGCGCCCAGCACACGGGCGAGCTTACCAGCGGCGGCGCGCACGGTGGCCTCGTCCGCGCCTTCGACCAGCACGAAGGGCGCGGGCAGGCGGTCGGGCGCGCTGCGCATCTTCGCTTCGGGGTTGGGCACCTGCGTCGCGCCTGGGTCCGGGATCGCGAGCCGCACCCGGCACGCGCCGGCGTTCGCCTCGAGCGCGCGCCGGCCCGCGGCGTCCGGCGCGGCGGCGAGCTCGAGCACGGCGAGCACGGCGCCGGCCGTGCGCAGCGCGCCGCAGTCCGCGGCGATCGTGCTCGCCGCGCGCACCATGTTGCGAAAGCGCGGCATGATGGCGCGCGTGCGCGGCGTGGGGTTGGCGAGCCGCTCGAGGTAGGCCGGCGAGCCGAGCGCCCCGAGCCCGTCGGTGTCGTAGATCGCGGCGTAGCTGCGCGGCCTGCCGATCTCGGCGTAGCGGCGCGCGCTGAGGATGCCCGGCAGCGCGAGGCGCTCGCCGAGGTGCTCGCCCTGGTACCAGGCGTTGAATTCGGCTTCGTCGGCCGCGTCGATGTCGTTCCACACCGATAACAGGCCGGGCGTCGCGGATATTGCGTTCATGGCGGGTTCCCCGGGGCCGATCCCCCTTTAGCTTGACCGCGTCCGAGGCTCTGCTGCACCATCGGCGGACGCATTACACTGCCGGGCACAACGGCCGCCGCAGGATACACCTCGTTGCCTGCGCGCGCGACAGTTCCCAAGGCGTCACAACTGCACGGAGGAGGCAACATGAGGCAACTCAGAAGGCTGGCGATTCCCACCCTGGTCGCGGCGGCGCTCGCGCCGGCGGCGATGCCCGCGCAGGCCGCGGACACGGTGAAGATGAGCGTGGTCGCGTTCCTGTCCGGACCCGCCGCCGGCCCGTTCGGCGTGCCCTCGCGCAACGGCGCCGAGGTGATCATCGCCGCGATCAACGACGGCAAGCTGCCGGCGCCCTACAACACCAAGGGCCTTGCCGGCCGCTCGATCGAGGCCGAGTACCTCGATGAGAACGGCGGCAACACCAAGCAGGTCGCCGAGTACCGCAACATGGTGGAAAAGCGCGGCGTCGACGTCGCCCTGGGCTACATCTCGAGCGGCACCTGCGCCGCGCTGACGCCGGTGGCCGAGGAGCTGAAGAAGCTCACCGTCTACGCGGTGTGCGGCACGCCGCGCATCTTCGAGGAGGGCAAGCCGCAGTACGTGTTCCGCACCATGAGCCACGCGACCTCGGACAACGTCGCCGCCGCCCTGTACGTGAAGGAGCACTTCCCGAAGCTCACGAGCTACACGGCGATCAACCAGAACTACGCCTGGGGCCAGGATTCCTGGCGCGACTTCGACGCCACCATGGCGCTGATCTCCAAGGCCAAGCCCTCGGCGAAGCTGCAGTGGCCGAAGATCTTCCAGGGCCAGTACGCCACCGAGATCTCGGCGCTGCTGCTCGACAAGGCGGAGCTGGTGCATACCAGCCTGTGGGACGGCGACCTCGAGAGCTTCGTCTTCCAGGGCCAGACGCGCGGCCTCTTTCAGAAGAAGAAGGTGATCTTCACGGTGGCCGAGACCTCGGTGTACCGCCTGGGCAAGCGCATGCCCGACGGCCTGATCGTCGGCGCGCGCGGACCGTACGGCGCGATCGTGCGCGATCGTCCGAGCGAGCTCAACAAGTGGTTCATCGACGCCTTCAAGGACCGCTACGGGCAGTATCCGTCGGGCCCCGCGTACCAGTACGCGCAGGCGGTGCTGGCGGTGAAGGTCGCCTACGACGCCGCGGCGAAGACAGCGGGCGGCTTCCCCACGCAGGAGCAGGTGATCGCCGCGCTGAAGGGCGCCTCCTTCGAGTCCTTCTCGACCACGGTCAGGATGAGCCTCGGCGGCGGCCACCAGGCGAGCACCGAGAACGGCTACGGCATCACGAAGTGGGACGCCAAGGCCGGCGAGCTGAAGCTCGAGAAGGTCAAGTTCTATCCGGCCGAGTGCGTCAACCCGCCCGAAGGCGTGGAAAGCGTCGAGTGGATCAAGGGCGGCATGAAGGGCGCGAAGTGCTGATGGGCTGAGCTGGACGAAATCGCCGGCCGGGCGCGGCACCGCCGCCTCCGGCCGGTTTCTTGTATCCGGCTGGGGACGACACGGTGAACACCGCAATCACGATCGTGCTCGATGGGCTCGTGTTCTCGTCGTACCTGTTCATCGTCTCGGTGGGCCTGACGATCATCTTCGGGGTGATGAAGATCCTGAACGTCACCCACGGCAGCTTCTACGCCTGGGGCGCCTACACGGCGGCGGTCCTCATCG
>JAOUGZ010000552.1 GCA_029865405.1 Betaproteobacteria bacterium | reverse complement strand
CGAACTCCTTCAGCACCGCCTCTTCCACCAGGTCGGTGAGCGCGTCGATGACGAAGGCGCCCTGGTTCGGGTTCTCGTTCTTCGCCAGGCCCCACTCCTTGTTGATGATGAGCTGGATCGCCATGGCGCGGCGCACCGAATCCTCGGTCGGCGTGGTGATCGCCTCGTCGAAGGCGTTAGTGTGCAGCGAGTTGGTGTTGTCGTAGGTCGAGATCAGCGCCTGCAGCGTGGTGCGGATGTCGTTGAAGGCGATCTCCTGGGCGTGCAGCGAGCGCCCCGAGGTCTGCGAGTGGAACTTGAGCTTCTGGCTGCGCTCGTTCGCGCCGTAGCGCTCGCGCATCGCCACCGCCCAGATGCGCCGCGCCACGCGCCCGAGCACCGCGTACTCGGGATCCATCCCGTAGGAGAAGAAGAACGACAGGTTGGGCGCGAAATCGTCGATGTGCATGCCGCGCGCGAGATAGGCCTCGACGAAAGTGAAGCCGTTGGCGAGCGTGAACGCGAGCTGCGAGATCGGGTTCGCGCCGGCCTCGGCGATGTGGTAGCCGGAGATCGACACCGAGTAGAAGTTCTTCACCTCGTGGTGGATGAAGTACTCCTGGATGTCGCCCATCACCTTGAGCGAGAACTCGGTGGAGAAGATGCAGGTGTTCTGGCCCTGGTCCTCCTTCAGGATGTCGGCCTGCACCGTGCCGCGCACGGTGGCGAGCGTCCAGGCGCGGATCTTCGCGGCCTCGTCCTCGGTCGGCTCGCGCCTGTTGTCCTGCCGGAACTTCTCCAGCTGCTGGTCGATCGCCGTGTTGAAGAACATGGCGAGGATCGTCGGCGCCGGGCCGTTGATGGTCATCGACACCGAGGTCGCCGGGTCGCACAGGTCGAAGCCCGAGTACAGCACCTTCATGTCCTCGAGCGTGGCGATCGACACGCCCGAATTGCCGACCTTGCCGTAGATGTCGGGCCGCTCGTCCGGATCGAAGCCGTACAGCGTCACCGAGTCGAACGCGGTCGACAGGCGCTTGGCCGGCATGTCGCGCGACAGCAAGCGAAAGCGCTTGTTGGTGCGGAACGGGTCGCCCTCGCCCGCGAACATGCGCGTCGGGTCCTCGTTCTCGCGCTTGAACGCGAACACGCCCGCGGTGAAGGGGAAGGACCCGGGAACGTTCTCGCGCAGCTGCCAGCGCAGGATCTCGCCGTGGTCCTCGAACTTCGGCAGCGCCACCTTCGGCACCTTGCTGCCCGAGAGCGTCGTCGAGTTGAGCCGCGTGCGCACTTCCTTGCCGCGGATCTTCACCACGTACTCGTCGCCGGTGTAGGCCTTGACCGTCTGCGGCCACATCTCGAGCAGCTTCTTCGAGCGCGCGTCGAGCGCCGCGTCCTTCTCCGCGATGAAGCGCTCAAGCTCGGCGATGCCGCTCATGCGCCTCGCCTCCGCGAGCTGCTGGCGCTCGCGCGCGAGCTTCACCTGCTGCGCGCCGTGCTCGTGGTAGCCGCGCACGCTCTCAGCGATCTCGGCGAGGTAGCGCGCGCGCTTCGGCGGCACGATCGCGTGCACGTTGGAGGACACGTGGCGCTCGGGGCGCGGCAGGCGGCCCGCGGCGAGCCTGAGTCCCTTTTCCTTGAGCCGCGCCGTCACCGCGTGGTACAGGGCGGTGACGCCGTCGTCGTTGAAGCGCGCGGCGATGGTGCCGAACACCGGCATCGCCTCGGGCGACTGTCCAAAGCTCTGGCGATTGCGCTGCACTTGTTTGCGCACGTCGCGCAGCGCATCCTCGGCGCCGCGGCGGTCGTACTTGTTGATGGCGACGAAGTCGGCGAAATCCAGCATGTCGATCTTCTCGAGCTGGCTCGCGGCGCCGAACTCCGGCGTCATGACGTAGAGCGTGGCGTCGGCGAGCGGCGCGATGGCGGCGTTGCCCTGGCCGATACCCGAGGTTTCGGCAATCACCAGGTCGTAGCCCGCGGCGCGGCAGGCGGCGATGGCGTCGGGCAGGCACTGCGCGATCTCGGCACCCGAGCCGCGCGTGGCGAGCGAGCGCATGAAGACGTTCTTGCCGCCGATGGCGTTCATGCGGATGCGGTCGCCGAGCAGCGCCCCGCCCGTCTTCTTGCGCGTCGGGTCGACCGACAGGATGGCGATGCGCAGGCGGTCTTCCTGATCGAGGCG
This sequence comes from Betaproteobacteria bacterium, assembly GCA_029865405.1. The sequence continues at coordinate 646 of JAOUGZ010000552.1, read as the reverse complement.
GAAGCGCCGCACCAGCTCGTCGGTGAGCGAGCTTTTGCCCGCGCCGCCGGTGCCGGTGATGCCGAGAACCGGCGCCGGGTTCGCCTTCGCGGCCGCGTGCACCGCCGCTTTGTGCTTGAAGGCGCCGAGCTCGAGCGCCGTGATCACCTGCGCGAGTGCGCGCGCGTCGTTCTTCTCGAGGCGCCCGGGCGCGTGCTGCGTCAGGTCGAAGTCGCAGCGCGCCAGCATGTCGTTGATCATGCCCTGCAGGCCCATCTTCTGCCCGTCCTCGGGCGAGTAGACGCGCGCCACGCCCGCCTCCTGCAGCGCCCGGATCTCGTCGGCGACGATCACGCCGCCGCCGCCGCCGAACACCTGGATGCGGGCCCCGCCGCGGCTGCGCAACAGCTCGACCATGTACTTGAAGTACTCGATATGCCCGCCCTGGTAGGAGGACACGGCGATGCCCTGCACGTCCTCCTGCAGGGCCGCCGTCACCACGTCCTCGACCGAGCGGTTGTGGCCGAGGTGGATCACCTCCGCGCCCGAGGCCTGGAGGATCCTGCGCATGATGTTGATCGAGGCGTCGTGGCCGTCGAACAGGCTCGCCGCGGTGACGAAGCGGATCTTGTGCTTGGCCTTGTAGACGAGGCTCTTCGACTCGGAC
>JAOUGZ010000551.1 GCA_029865405.1 Betaproteobacteria bacterium | reverse complement strand
CCGGGCTCGAGGCGGATGCGCTCCACCCGGCCGGCCAGCGGCGCCGCGATCACGTAGCGGTCGCGCACGCGCGTCTTGCCGTCGTCGACGATGGTCTGCTCGAACGGCCCGCGCGTGACGCTCGCGGTCTCGACCGTGACCGGCTGCGGCTGCAGCGCCCACAGCACGAGCGCCGCCAGCGCCAGCGCGGCGAGAGCGAGCAGGATCTTGTTGCGGGTCTTCATTCGCGTGTCTTCAGCACTCCGACCAAGTCCAGATTATCGATCCGATTGCGCACGATGAGTGCGCTCAGCACGCCGGCCGCGGCCACCACCGCGCCCGCGAGGAGATAGGTCGAGGGGTAGATGACGAGCGGGAACTCCAGCACGTCGTGCGGCATGAAGGCGATGAGCAGCGCCGCCAGCCAGAAGCCGGCGACGAAGCCCAGCGGGATCGCGGCCACGATCTCGAGCGCGAGCTCGCCGAGGAGCAGCACCGACACCTCGCCGCGCGTGAATCCGAGCACGCGCAGGCTCGCCAGCTCCCAGGCGCGCTCGGCGAGCTGGATGCGCGCGTTGTTGTACACCACGCCCACCGCGATGGTGGCGGCGAAGGCGGAGAGCACGGCGGTGAAGAACAGCACGTTCTGCGCGCTCGTTTCGCGGAAGGTCTCGACCAGCGTGCGCGTCACGATCACCATCGCCGCCGCCGGCATCGCCTTCAGGCGCTCGAGCAGCACGCGCTCGTCTGCACGCTCGACGAGCAGCCCCGCGCCGGAGATCAGCGCGCCCTCGCGCGCCACGCGGTTCAGGTCCTCCAGGCGCATCCAGGCGTTCGAGCCCACCATCTCGTCCACCGTGCCGCCGACGCGCAGCGCCGTCTTGATGCGCTTGCCCTCCAGCAGCTCCGCCTCGACGGTGTCGCCGGGCGCCACGCCCAGGCGTTCGGCGAGCCGCGCGGTGAGCAGCACCGCGCCGGGCACGAGCGGCGCCGCGCGCAGCTCGGCATCCAGCACGCGTTGCAGCTGCGCGCCGTCGGCAAGGCCCGAGAGCGCGGTGCGATAGCTGCGGTGGCCGGCGCGCAGCCGCACGGGAATGGCGCGCTGCACCTCGACCTGCTTCACGCCGGGCAGACGCGCGAGATCGTGCAGCGCAGCGCGCGGCACGGCCTCGGCGAAGCCGACGCTCACCTGCGCGCGCTGCACCTGGTTGAACTGCACGTCCATGAACCACTCGATGGCATCGCCCCAGAACACGCCGGCGATGAGGATCGCGACGGACGCCGCGATGCCCGCCACCGTGATGGCGGCACGCAGCGGCTTTCTCTCCAGGTTGCGCATGATCATGCGTTGCGCCGGGGTGAGGAGCTGCGCGTAGCCGAGCCGCTCGATGAGCAGCGGGCGGAACTCGGCCGGGGCCGGCGGGCGCAGTGCCTCCGCGGCGCGCAGGCGCACCACGCTGCGGATCGCGGCGAGCGCGCCGCCGGCCGCGGCGGCGAGCGCGGCGCCGGCGCCGGCGAGCGCCAGCCAGGCCTCGAGCTGGTAATGGAACTGGGGAAAGTGAAAGAAGTCGGTGTACAAGCCGGTGAGGGCGCTGCCCAGCCAGTGGCCGAGCCACAGGCCGAGCGCCACGCCGAGCAGCACGATCACCGAGGCGAACTTGAGGTAATGCCAGGCGATGGCGCCGTCGTCGTAGCCGAGCGCCTTCAGCGCCGCGATCTCGCCGCGCTGCGCGTTCACCTGCCGGTGCAGCACGACGTTGAGGATGAAGGCCGCCACCAGCAGGAAGATCGCCGGCAGCACGGTGCCGAACACCTTCTGCTGGTTGATCTCCTGCGCGAGGATCTTGTCGGAGGCCTGGTCCTCGCGCCCGAGCGCGCCGAAACCGCCGTAGGGCTCGAGCAGGCGATCGAGCGCCGCCACCGCGGCGCCGCTCGAGGCGCCATGCTGCAACCGCAGCAGCACCGAGTTGAACGCGCCCTCCATGTTGAACGCGGCGGCGAGCGCGCGCGCATCGATCCACAGCACGGCGAACCACTCGTCGTCGGGCATGGCGCCGCCGCGCGTGGCGTAGATGTACTCCGGGCTGAGCGAGGTGCCGACGAGCGTGAGGCGCTCGAGCTTGCCGTTCAGCAGCACGCGCATCGCCTGGCCGAGCTTGAGCGAGCGCGCCTCGAAGAAGCGCTGGTTGACCACCACTTCGCCCTTCGCGCCGGGCGCGGGCCAGCGCCCGAGCTTCAACGTCAGGCGGTTCATGCCCGGTGGGTGCGCGAAGTCGAAGCCGATGAGCCGCGCGATCATCGGCGGCACCACGTCCGGCAGCGAGAGCTGCGCGTCGCGCACCACGCGCGTCTCGGCCTCCGCCACGCCGGGGATCTCGCGCAGCTTCGCCGCGAGCGAGGCCGGCGCGCGCTTGGCGGCGGCGAAGACGTGCGCGAAGCGCGCGGTGTCGTAGTAGTTCTGGCGCGACCACAGCAGCGAGGAGTGCGTGGAGAGCGAGGCGATGAAGCCGCCGATGCCGCAGGCGATGACCAGCGCGATCGACACTACCTGCGTCTTCAGGCTCCACAGGTCGCGCAGCAGCTTGCGGTCGAGCGACTTCACCAGGAGATCTCCGCGGGCGTGAGCTTGCGCGCGGGCTTCTCCTCGCCCACGATCCTGCCGTTGCCCAGGCGCAGCACGCGGTCGGCCATGCCCGAGATCGCCGCGTTGTGCGTGATCACCATGGCGGTGGTGCCGAGCTCGGCGTTGATCTTGGCGATCACCTCGAGCACCAGCTTGCCGGTCTCGTAGTCGAGCGCGCCGGTGGGCTCGTCGCACAGCAGCACCTGCGG
>JAOUGZ010000550.1 GCA_029865405.1 Betaproteobacteria bacterium | reverse complement strand
CAACGTCAACCAGTACATCCACATCTGGGTGTACGAGAACGCCGCCGACCGCGAGAAGCGCCGCGCGGCGATGTGGGCCGACGCCGAGTGGGTCGCCTATACGCAGGAGAGCGCCAAGCTCGGCGCGCTGGACGCGCAGGAGAACCGACTGATGACGCCGGTGGAGTTCTTCCCGCTCAAGCGCTGAGCGCGCGCGCCCGCCAGTGCTCCAACTGCGGACCTGTCGCGCCTGAGGCGTCCTCAACCCTCGGTCAGGGTCAGCAGGATGTCGGCGTACCAGGCGGTATTGAGGCCGAGCGCCTCGTCCATCTCGCGGTCGCGCGAGCCCGCGTCGACGCGCGCCGAATGCACGCCCAGCAGCTTCAGTTGCAGCTTGCCCAGTGCCGGCGCCGTCGTGGCCGCACGCAGCACGACCGGCGCGCCGCTGGTACCCCGATGCGTGCGCGCGTCCGTGAGGAAATAGCCTTCGCCATTGAAGCGCAGGCCGAAGGCGGAAGCCAGAGCCGCGCGGCGCACCACCGGCATGTGGTGCAGCGTGTCCTTGAAGCCGAGGGGAAAGCCCACAATCAGCAGCGAGCTTCCGACCTCGACCCTGTCGATCGCCAGATCGCACAGGTGCGCGGGCGAGAAGGCATGGAACACCGCCGTCGCGGGCAGGGCGCTGCGCTCGATCTCTATCACCGCGACATCGATCTCGCCGGCGGCGTCCACGCCCTGGCGCCACAGGGAGGCGCCTTCGCGGAACAAGGGGATCGATACTGCTGCCGACTTCGCCATGTCCGCGGCATCAATATGCAGCTCGATTTCCAGCCGTTCGGGAAAGTGCTGCGCCGGCGCGTCGCTCACCACGTGCCGGCTGGTAACCAGGAACAGGCGCTCGTCGCGCTCGAAGAAGAACCCGCTCGCGTTGGTGAGCGGCTGTTGCTGCCGGAACGTCGAAACGCGGGCTACGGCGAGTAGGAGGGGTTCGATCATGGGTATTGCGCCAGCAGCGATCTTACGCGACCCGCGCGTGCCGGCGCCCACCGTGCACCTGGCCGCGAGCGTGCGGCATCGGGTAGCATGCGCCGATGAGCTTCACGCTGACCGAATTCCTGGCGCACGCCGTCGCCATGGAGCAGGAGGCCGCCGACCGTTACCTGGAGCTGGCGGACATGATGGAGGCGCATCGCAACGACGCGGTGGCGGCGCTGTTCCGGGACATGAACCGGTTTTCGATCCTGCACCGCGATTCGATCCTCGAGCGCGCGGGGACGCATGAGTTGCCGCGGCTCAATTCCTGGGAGTACCGCTGGCGCTCGCCGCCGGAGGTCGGCGGCGAGGAGGCGTTCGATTACCTGCTGGAGCCCTACAACGCGCTGCGTTACGCGCGGCAGAACGAGGTCAGGGCGATGAAGTACTACCGTTCCGTCGCCGCCGAGGCGCAGGACAGCGAGCTGCGGCGCATGGCATCCGAATTCGCCGCCGAGGAGCGCGAGCATGCGCAGTCGCTCGACGAGTGGATCGCGCGCACGCCCCGTCCGTCGATGACCTGGGAAGAGGATCCCGAATCGCTCGAGCCGCTCGACTGATCCCATGAGCGATGCGCAATTCATGCGGCGGGCGCTCGAGCTCGCCACGCGCACCGAGGACGAGGTTCCCGTGGGCGCCGTGGTCGTGCTCGACGGCAGGGTCGTCGGCGAAGGCTGGAATCGGCCGGTCAGCACGCAGGACCCCAGCTCGCACGCCGAAATCGAAGCCATGCGCGCCGCCGGCAAGGCGACGGGCAACTACCGGCTGACGGGCGCGACGCTGTACGTCACGCTCGAGCCCTGCGTCATGTGCGTGGGCGCGGCGTTCCATGCGCGCATCGCACGCGTGGTCTATGGGGCGCCGGACCCGAAGACCGGCGCGTCGGAACTGTTCATGTCGCGGTTCAACCACCACGCAAGAGTGCAGGGCGGCGTGCTCGCGGAGGAATGCGGGTCCGCGCTGAAAGCGTTCTTCGCCGCGCGCCGATGAGAATCGAAATCGACGTCGCGCGCCAGGAGCTGCGCCTGCCGGACGGCCGGCGCTACGCGGTGTCCACGGCAAAGAACGGCCTCGGTGAAGAGAACGGCAGTTTCTGCACGCCGCGCGGCCGGCACATCGTGCGCGCGAAGATCGGCGCCGGCCAGCCGCTCGGCGCGGTGTTCGTGCGGCGCCGGCCGACGGGCGAAGTCTGGAGCCCCGAGCTGCACGCGAAGTACCCGGGGCGCGACTGGATGCTGACGCGCATCCTGTGGCTCTCGGGTTGCGAAGTCGGCAAGAACCGGCTCGGCGACGTCGACACCATGCGGCGCATGATCTACATCCATGGCGCGCCGGACGGCGCCGAAATGGGCACGCCCGGCTCGCACGGCTGCATCCGCATGCGCAATGCGGATGTGGCCGAGCTGTTCGAGCTCGTGCCGCCTTACGCGGAGGTCGAGATCAGGGGCTGAAGGCGCTCGCGGCTCGGCGCCTGGATGACCGTTCTTTCGCAGATGATCGCGGTGATCAGGTCTGCCGGCGTCACGTCGAACGCGGGATTCTTCACCGTGATCGCTTCGGGCGCCCAACGCTGCCCGCGGTAGCCGGTCATCTCGGCAGCGGCGCGCTCCTCGATCGGGATCCTCGAGCCGTCAGGCGTCTGCGCGTCGAACGTCGAGAGCGGGGCGGCGACATAAAAGGGCAGGTTATGGCGCTGCGCGAGGACGGCGAGGGTGTACGTGCCGATCTTGTTCGCCGTGTCGCCATTGGCGGCGATGCGGTCGGCGCCCACGATGACGACATCGACCTCGCCGCGGCTCATCA
>JAOUGZ010000549.1 GCA_029865405.1 Betaproteobacteria bacterium | reverse complement strand
CACTGGATCCACGCCATCCGCTACAACATGAACATGACGGTGTTCCTGCACGACAACCAGATCTACGGCCTGACCAAGATGCAGGCCTCGCCGACCTCGCCGCGCGGCACGAAGAGCAACACCACCCCGCGCGGCTCGACGCTGGAGGCGCTGCAGCCGCTGAGCGTCACCCTGGGCGTGCAGAACGTGTCTTTCGTCGCGCAAGCCGTGGACTGGATTCCCGAGTCGCTCTACGAGATCGTCAAGGCGGCGTACCACCACCAGGGCTTTTCCTTCGTGCGCATCGTGCAGCGCTGCCCCGAGTGGCTGCCGAAGGTCTGGGATCCGTGGCTGCACGATCCGAAGCGCATCCTGATGCTGGACCACCCGGAGGGCATCCGGGTGAGCGACGCGCTGAAGCAGGTCTACAAGAGCCAGCTCGCGCACGACCCGTCGAATCTCGACCGCGCGCGCGAGATCGCCTCGGACACCGATCGCATTCCGGTGGGCATCCTGTACCGTAACCCCGCGGTGCCGTGCTACGAGGAGCTGCGCGCGACGCCCGGACTGCGCACGCTCGCCAACCTGAAGAAGGGGCTCGAGGCTGAGCTCGACAAGTTCACCTTCTGGCCGAAGTAGGCCACCGACCGTGCACGCCGAAGTCCATCCCGACGCCACCTTCTACGTGACCGGCCACCGCGCCGGCGCGGCGCCGGACGCGCCCGCGGCGCCGCCCCTGTGCCCGGCGCTGCTCGCCGCCTACCGCGACCTGACGAAGCTGCGCTACGACTTCCCGCTGGTGCTGCGCTCGGACCTGCAGGACGAGCGCGTGTTCGAGCCGCTGTGCGCGCTCACCGACCGCCTGATCGAGGGCGGCGCGGAGCGCCAGCAGGCCTTGCGGCAGGAGCGCGCGCTGCGCGCCAACCCTGCTGCCCGCGCCGGGATCGACGGCGAGCTCGTCGAGTGCGACGTCGAGATGCCCGCGCGCCTGCTCGCCCACGTCTGGCGCGCAACGCAGGAACAAAAGGCGGCCGCTTTCCGCCGCACCGTCGAGCGCCTGATCGTGACGCTCGACGATATCCTGCGCGCGGACCACGAGCGCTCGGCCGAGGGGCGCAGCGCGGCGAGCCTCAAGGCTTCGTTCGGCGACCTGCACGACCAGGCGTTCGATTTCGAGTCGATGTCGCGGCTCCTGGGCTCGGTGTCGGTGCAGATCGCGCTGAGCGACAGCCGCCGCGGCCGCATCGAGTCGACGCTCGCCGCGCTGCGCGCGCAGCGCTTCTACGCCACGGGCGCCGCCGAGGCGCTCGAGTTCCGCTTCGAGAGCTGCGCCGCGGCGCTGCAGGCGTTCCGGGAGCGGGTGCCGGACATGATGCGCCTCGCCAAGGCGCTCACGCTCGCCGAGCTCGAGGTCCAGGGCGAGTTCAGCAGCGAGCGGCACGACGCGCTGTTCGAGCAGCTCGCGGCGAGCGGCCTCGACCTGCGCGACCTGGCGCTGTTCCCGGACTACCTGGTATGCGTGCGCGACGAGAAGGTGCGCGGCGCCGAGCAGGACGCGCTGCTCGAGATCCTCGCCGGCGGCCTGCCGATGAAGATCCTGCTGCAGACGGACGACCTCCTGGGCGAGCCGCGCGCGCGCGCCGGCCACGCGCCCGCCGGCGCGCACGCCCGGCAGCTCGCGCACATGGCGCTCGGGCTGAACAGCGTCCACGTCCTGCAGGCGAGCGCGGCGCAGCTCGCCGTGCAGCGCGAGCCCCTGTTGCGCGCGATGCGCTGCCCGGGCGCCGCGCTGCTCAGCGTGTTCTCGGGCGCGGGCGGCCACGCCGGCGATCTGCCGCCCTACCTCGTCGCCGCCGCGGCCACCGAGTCGCGCGCGTTTCCGTCCTTCAGCTACGACCCCGCGGCGGGCGCCGACTGGGCGTCGCGCTTTTCGCTCGCGGGCAACCCGCAGCCCGAGCGCGACTGGCCGCTGCACGAGCTCGCCTACGAGGATGCCGAGCACCAGCGCGTCCAGGCGCAGGTGGCGTTCACGCTGATGGATTTCGCCGCCTGCGACGTGCGCTACGCCGGGCACTTCGCCGCGGTGCCGCGTGCCGGCCGCGGCGCGGCGCTGGTGCCGGCCGCCGATTGCGTGCAGCGCGAGGCGAAAGGCGTGCCGGACCAGCTGCCGAGCCTGCTCATGGTGGACGACGCCAATTTCGTGCACCCGGCGATCGTCGACGACCGGCTGCTGCGCGAGGCGCGCCGCTGCCACGAGGCCTGGCGCAGCCTGCAGGAGCTGGGCGGCATCCGCAACTCGCACGCCGAGCGGCTGCTCGCACGCGAGCGGCAGAAGTGGGAAGAAGCGCAAGCCACCGAGACGCCCGCGCCCAAACCCGAGTCGGCAGCGCCCGCTGCGCCCGCGCCCGCAACCGCAGTCGAACCCGAGGCGCCGCCGGCGCGCGCTTCGGACGAGCCCTACATCGAAACGCCGCGCTGCTCGAGCTGCGACGAGTGCATCCAGATCAACAGCAAGATGTTCGCGTACGACGCGAACAAGCAGGCGCGCATCGTCGACATGCGCGCCGGCACCTACCGCCAGCTCGTCGAAGCCGCCGAGAGCTGCCAGGTCGCGATCATCCACCCCGGCAAGCCGAAAAACCCCGACGAGCCGGGGCTGGAAGAGCTGCTGAAGCGCGCTGCCGCCTTCCCGTAGGCGCCACGGCGGCGCAACCTTGACGTACGTCAAAACCCGTCCCGCCGATCGGGTGTAGCAAGCAAGAGAGATCGGGCAGCCGCAGGAGGCGAACATGAACATCGCACCCAGCGTTCAGCACTACTTGTCGGCGCAGCAGATTGAG
>JAOUGZ010000068.1 GCA_029865405.1 Betaproteobacteria bacterium | reverse complement strand
AACCCACGACCAGCGCGGCGAGCGGGGATGCCGCCTGCGCCACCTGCGACAGCAGCAGGAAGCCGAGCGCGGCAACCGTCATGCCGCCGGCGATGACGTGCGCGGGGCTGAAGCGCTGCACGATCGCGGGCGTCGCCATCGAGCCGAAGATGAAGGCGAGCGCCGCCGGCGTGCTCCACAACCCCGCCTGCAGGGGCGCCAGGCCGAGCACCGACTGCAGGTACTGGGCGATGAACAGGAACGTGCCGAAGGTCGCAAGAAAGCCGAGGACGTTGGTGGCGATGGCCGCGCTGAACGCGGGAATGCGGAACAGCGCCAGGTCGATGAGCGGCTCACGCAGGCGGCGCTGCCGGCGCACGAACGCGACGCCGACGGCGATGCCGGCGAGGATCGCGCCCGCGGGCAGCCAGCCCGCGCCGTCCTCGGCGATGCGCTTCAGGCCGTAGATCACGGCCAGCACCGCAATCAGCGACTGCCCCGCGCTCGCCACGTCGAGCCGGCCGGCCTGCGCGTCGCGCGACTCGGGCAGGAGCGCCGGCGCGAGCGCGAGGAGCAGCGCCATTACCGGCACGTTGATGAGGAACACCGAGCCCCACCAGAAATACTCGAGCAACACGCCGCCCACCAGCGGCCCGATGGCGGCGCCCGCAGAATAGCTCATGATCCAGACGCTGACCGCCACCGTGCGCTGGCGCGGGTCGTGGAACATGTTGCGGATCAGGGACAGCGTCGAGGGTGCCAGCGTCGCGCCGGCGATGCCGAGCAGTGCGCGCGCCGCGATGAGCAGCGCCGGCGTGCTCGAGAACGCGGCCAGCACGGAGGCGGCACCGAAGGCCGCGGCCCCGATCATCAGCAGCCGGCGCCGGCCGATGCGATCGCCGATGGTCCCCATGGTGATGAGCGAGCCGGCGACGAGAAAGCCGTAGACGTCCACGATCCACAGCAGCTCGGCGGCGCTCGGCCTGAGGGCGGCGCTCAGCTTGGGCACCGCGAGGTTCAGCACCGTCAGGTCCATCGAATAGAGCATGCACGGCAGCGCGATCACCGCGAGGCCGATCCACTCGCGGCGCGTTGCCTTACTCATGCGTGACGGCGATCCCGACCTTGTTCGGGTAGAAGGCGAGCAGATCCTTGATGTCGAGCATCTCGTCGTAGGGCTGCTCGTAGCTCCACACGGCGTTCTCTGGGCCGTCGACGATCGAGAAGTAGGAGGCGTTGCCCTTGTACGGACAGTGCGTGCCGTGCGCGGTGCGCGCGAGGCGCGCCAACTTCACGTCGCGCCGCGGGAAGTAATAAACGGGTGGGTAGTCGCCTTCCTTCATCTCGATCGCGCTGCGCGTGTCGGCGATCACCTCGCCCTTCAGCGTCACCCGCACGCGCGCCCCGGCCAGGCGCGTGACGATGTGGCTGCGCGGGGTCTTCTTGAAGCCGGGCGCGGGATTGGGGGCGGGCGGGGTCATTTCGCCGCCTTCCACAGCCCCATCATGCCGCCCTCGCCCGCTTCGACATCATCTCCCAGTGCACTACGGGATTGCTCATGACCGCGTCCTCATCGTTCGGCAACGGTGCTCATCACAGGTCCACCATCACCTTGAACCCGCCCCACATCATGCGCCGGCCGTCGAAGGGCATCGCCTCCGGATCCATCATCGGCTTGAGGCGCTTGTCCTGCATCACCTTGGCGAGCACGCGGTCGCGGTGCTTGCGCGAGTTGTACAGGATCCACGAGAACCACACCGCCTCGCCGGGCTTCAGCTTCACCGCCTGCGGGAACGAGGTCCACTTGCCCGGTTTCACGTCGTCGGCGATGCACTCGACGTAGGCGAGCGCGCCGTGCTCGCGCCACACCTTGCCCGCCTTGCGCGCGATGCGGCGGTAGGCCTCGCGGTTCTTCTTTGGCACGGGCAGCAGAAATCCGTCTACGTAGCTCATCCGTCCGACCTCCTGCTGGTTGCTCCGGAACTGGACTCGTCCGGCGCCGGGGCCATGTATCCACCCGACAGCCGGGCCATGTCAAGATGTGTCCCCATGACGACACGACGCAGATTCGCGCGGCGCGAAGAGCTCGGTCTGACCAAGGCCGAGTTTGCCGTGCTGCGCCGGCTGGATTCGCCGCGCAAGGCGCAGGCGTTCCTCTACGATCTGAAGCAGAACTTCGAGCTGCAGGGCGACACCTGCAACAGCGTGCGCGAGGTGCTGCGCACGCGGCGCGCGCACTGCATCGAGGGCGCCATGCTGGCCGCGGCCGCGCTCTGGGTGCACGGCGAGCCGCCGTTGCTCCTCGACATGCGCGCGGTGCGCGACGACGACCACGTGGTGGCGCTGTTCCGCCGCCGGGGCCGCTGGGGCGCCATCTCCAAGACCAACGGCATCACCCTGCGCTGGCGCGATCCCGTGTATCGCAGCCTGCGCGAGCTGGCGATGTCCTATCTGCACGAATACACCAACAAGAGGGAGCACAAGACCCTGCGCGCCTATTCGCGGCCCTTCGACCTGCGCGTCCTGCGGCCCGCCGATTGGGTGACCGCGCCGAAGGGGGCCTGGACCGTGGCCGAGCGCCTGGACGAGCTGCACCACTATTCCTTGCTCTCGCCCGCGGAGGAACGCCGGCTCGTGCGCCGTGATCCGTTCGAGCGCAGGCTGGGCGCCCTGCACCAGTACGCCCGGCCTGCGGGCAAGCGCCGCAAGCAGCCCCGGCGGCCGTTACGCGGGTAACACACCGTTACACACGTTACGTACCGGCCGCTCCATCCTGTCTCCATCGCCGGCGCCAATGGGTGGCCGGTGCAACGAGTAAAGGAGACCGACATGCTGAAAAAGACCTTCGCACTCGCCGCCCTGGCCGGCGCCGCGCTGTTGAGCACCACGCCCGCCCTGGCCGACGGATACCGGGGTGGCCATGGCCACAAGCGCGTGGTGGTTGTCCATCAGCACGCCCCGCACTACGCACAGCACCGCTGGCAAGGGTACCGCCAGCACGCTTATCGGCCCGCGTACGCGTACCAGCGGCCTGTGGTCGTGCGGCACGCCCCCGTGGTGGCCTACCGTCACCGCGACTCGCACGACGTGCTCGGCGGCCTGATCGTCGGCGCCATGATCGGCGCGGTCATCGCCAGCCACGCCGGCTACTAGAACTCGCCGGCGCACCGCAGGTCCAACGGCCAGCAGCCGCTGGCCGTTTTCGCTTGTCAGGAACGGCGCCGGATTGCGACTAAACTGCGCAAGGAGGCCCCATGAATCGACGCAATCTACTTGGCGCGCTGCTCGCCCTCCCCCTCACCGGGGTGTCCTGGCTTGCCCATGCGCAGAAGAAAGGAATGGCGATGGTCGAAGAGCTGCAGCAGAACTGGAAGGCGTTCCTCGCCACGGGCGTGGCGACGCCCTCGGCCGACGAGCCGCTCAAGTTGTCCGACGACGAATGGCGCAAGCGACTCACGCCCGCCGCCTTCAACGTGATGCGAAAGGAAGGCACCGAGCGCGCCGGCACCAGCCCGCTCGACCGCGAGAAGCGCCAGGGTGTGTTCGTGTGCGCCGGTTGCGACCTGCCGCTGTTCACCTCGGCGATGAAGTTCGACAGCGGCACCGGCTGGCCGAGCTTTTTCACCACCATTCCCGGTGTCTTCGAGACCAAGACCGACTACTTCATCGTCTACCCGCGAACGGAGTACCACTGCAAGCGCTGTGGCGGCCACCACGGGCATGTCTTCAAGGACGGGCCGGCGCCCACGGGCCTGCGCTACTGCAACAACGGCGTGGCGCTGAAGTTTGTGCCGAAGGAAGCCAAGGCCTGATCGACGCCGTACGGCGGGCCCCGGCCCGCCCTACAGCTTGAGTTCCTCGGCGAGCGCCGCCGCGGGGTAGTGGAACCTGACCGGACCGTCGGGCTCCATGTGCAGGAACTGGTGGATGCGCGCATCCTTCGAGGCGCGCATTTCGTCGGGCGACCCCTGGCCGATCACCACGCCGTCGGAAATCACGTAAAGGTAGTCCGCGACCTTGAGCGACTCGTGCACGTCGTACGTGACGACGATGGAGGTTGCGCCGAGCGCATCGTTCAGCGTGCGGATCAGGCCGGCGACGACGTTGAGCGAGATCGGATCGAGCCCGGCGAAGGGCTCGTCGTACATGGTGAGCATGGGGTCCATGGCGATGGCGCGCGCGAGCGCCACGCGCCGCGTCATGCCGCCCGAGAGATCGCCCACGCGCAGCCCATGCGCGCCGCGCAGGCCCACCGCGTGCAGCTTCATCAGCACCAGGCTGCGCACCAGCTCGTCAGGCAGCGCCGTATGCTCGCGAATCGGGAAGGCGATGTTCTCGAACACGCTCAGGTCGGTGAACAGGCCGCTCGTCTGGAACATCATGCCCATCTTGCGGCGCAAGGCGTAGAGCGGCGCGCCTTCGAGCGCGTGCACCGGCTGGCCGTCGACGTGGATCGTGCCGCGCCCGGGGCGCAGCTGGCCACCGATCAGCTTGAGCAGCGTCGACTTGCCGCAGCCGCTGGTGCCGAGAATGCCGATCACCTTGCCGCGCGGCACGGCGAGCGACAGCCCGCGCAGCACCTGATTGTCGCCGTAGGCGAAATGCAGGTCGCGGACCTCGACGACGTTCTCGGCGTTCGCTTTCATGCGCGGTGATAGTCTAGCCGATCGCATGACCCTAGCTGCGCCTTACGCCGGACTGACGCCGGAAACCGTGCTCGACGCGCTGCAGGTCGCGGGCCTGCGCGGCGACGGGCGCCTGCTCGCGCTGAACAGCTACGAGAACCGCGTGTACCAGGTCTGGCTCGAGGACGGCGGCAGCGTGGTGGCAAAGTTCTACCGTCCGGAACGCTGGAGCGACGCGCAGATCCTGGAAGAGCACGCGTTCGTGCAGGAGCTCGCCGCGCGCGAGATTCCCGCGGTGGCGCCGCTCGCGCTCGCGGGCGCGACGCTCAACGCGCATGCGGGCTTTCGCTTCGCGGTGTTTCCGCGGCGCGGCGGGCGCACGCCGGAGCTCGAAGACGCGGAAACGCTCCGCTGGCTGGGACGCTACATCGGCCGCATCCACGCCGTGGGCGCAACGCGCGCCTTCGCCGCGCGCCCGGCGCTCGACGCCGAGACCTTCGGCCGCGAGCCTCGCGACTGGCTGCTCGCGCATGACTTCCTGCCGCCGGACCTGCGCGCGGCGTGGGAGGGCGCCGCGGCGATGGCGCTCGAGGGCGTGGCGCACTGTTTCGAGCGCGCCGGCGCACTGCGCACGCTCAGGCTGCATGGCGATTGCCACGCCGGCAACGTGCTGTGGACCGGCGATGGCCCGCATTTCGTCGACTTCGATGACGCGCGCAGCGGCCCGGCGATGCAGGACCTGTGGATGCTGCTCTCGGGCGATCGCGCATCGATGGCGCTGCAGCTCGGCCACGTGCTCGAGGGCTACCGGCCGTTCTTCGACTTCGAGCGGCGCGAGCTGCACCTGCTGGAGGCGCTGCGCACGCTGCGCCTGCTGCACTATTCGGCGTGGATCGCGCGGCGCTGGGACGATCCGGCGTTCCCCGCGGCCTTCCCGTGGTTCAACACGCAGCGCTACTGGCAGGACCGTATCCTCGAGCTGCGGGAGCAGATCGCGCTGCTCGACGAGCCGCCGCTCGAGCTGCCCTAGAGCAGCTGGTACGCCTCGAGCAGCACCTGGCGCGCGCGGCGCTGCGCGCTCGCCACTGCGATGCTGCGGTTGAGCCACAGCAGTCCGGCGTCGCCGGTCTCGAAGCGCATCACCGTGCGAAAGAAGTACCGGTCCGCGGGCACGTCCTCGCCGCGCCCGAGCGCGGCCAGCACCTCGGGCGGCCCGTGCCGGTAGCCCTGGCTCACCACGCGGATCAGGGCGCCGCCCGCCGTGCGCAGCACGTAGCGGGCGTCGATGTCGAGCACGCCGTCGGCGCGCACGATCTGCCAGTCGGCGCCGCCCGGCACGATGGTGCCCTGCAGCCGGGGGCCTTCGAAGGTGCCACCGGTGATCGCCACCACGCGCCGCTCGCCGAGCGGCCCGCCGCCCATCGTCTGCAGCTCGCCGACATTGGCGGCGATGTTCATCAGGAATTGGAACTGCGGCGCCATAGCTCAGTCCGGCAGGTCGTCGAGCGCGCGCTCGAGGTGCGCGACCTCGGCCCACGACCCCACGCGCCAGGATTCCGCGCCGATCTCGATCCAGTTGAGCGCGGCATTCGGGATCTCGAAGTCGCGCGGCGCGCTCAAGCCCGTGCCGAGCGCGTGCCGGCGCACCATCTCCAGCACGCCGCCGTGCGTGAAGACCAGCACGGCGTCGCCCACGTGCCGCCGGGCGATGTCCGTGACGCAGGCCACCGCGCGCGCGTAGAAGTTGCGCAGGCTCTCGCCGCTGCCGAAATCGTAGTCCAGCTCCTTGGCCCTGAACCGCGCGTAGTCCTCGGGCAGGCGTTCGCGCGCCTCGGCGTAGGTCAGGGTCTCGAATTTTCCGTAGTGGCGCTCGCGCAGCCGCGGCTCGAGGCGCACCGGCAGGCCGAGCCGCGCCGCGGCGGGCGCCGCCGTCTGGCGCACGCGCGAAAGGTCGCTCGCGTACAGCGCGATAAACCGCTCGCCGGCCAGCGCGTGGCACAGCGCGCGCGCCTGCGCCTCGCCGACCGGCGAGAGCGGCACGTCGGTCTGCCCCTGCACGCGCCCCTCGGCGTTCCAGGCCGTCTCGCCGTGGCGGATCATGCAGATTCGTGAAGTACGCATTCGGCCCCTTTGGCGAAGGAGGCTATGATAGCGGCGCCATGGTCGATTC
Source organism: Betaproteobacteria bacterium (assembly GCA_029865405.1). The sequence goes on along the minus strand of JAOUGZ010000068.1, from coordinate 3,058 downwards.
GCCCCCCGCGCAGCGCAGCGCCCATCCCAGCATCGAGCAGGAGGAGCTGCGCGGCATCTCGCGCACCGTGGCCGAGATCGAGTGGCTGCTGCTGATCCTGGTGCTGGTGTACGTGATTTTCGGCCGCCCGCTGCCCGACATCGAGCCCGCGCTGTCGATGGCGCTGTTCTTCTACGCGGCGTTCGTGATGAGCTTTCGCTACACGAACTTCTACAAGCGAGAGACGCGCTGGAAGATCTGCGTGGAGACCCTGGCGATGATCGTGTTCATCACCTGGGCCCTGTGGTTCACCGGCGGCGCGGCGAGCCCGCTGCTCAACGCCTACCTGCTCGTGGTGATCACGGCCGCGCTCACCCTCGGCAAGTTCATCACGCTCGTCCACGTGGCGCTGATCGGCGCCTGCCTGCTTGTGCTCGACAGCATGGTGGGCGGCAAGGACCTGGTGCGACTCGCCTACCTGGGCGGCTTCGGCGCGCAGCTCGCGCCGGTGATCCTGGTCGCCTATATCACCACCATGTTCTCGGCCGACATCCGCTACGGCCTGAATCGCGCCAAGCTCCTGTCGGAGACCGACGAGCTATCCGGCCTGTACAACATGCGCGGTTTCGTGGTCATCGCGAACCGGCTGTTCGCCCAGGCGCAGCGCTACGCCCGCTCGGCGAGCTTCCTGATGGTGGATTCCGACAGCCTGAAGCAGGTGAACGACACTTACGGCCACGAGGCGGGCAACCGCCTCCTGCAGCACGTGGTGAAGGCGATGCAGGGACACCTGCGCGCGACCGACGTGCCGGCGCGCTACGGCGGCGACGAGTTCATCATCATGCTGCCGGACACACCCGCGCGCGGCGCGCTGGAAGTGGCGGAGCGCATCCGCAATGCGGTCGAATCGACCCCCTTCGCCACCGAGGCCGGGCGTGCGCCCTGCACGGTGAGCATCGGCGTCGCCAGCTTCCCGCAGGATGGGCGCAGCATCGAATCGCTGCTGGCGCGCGCCGACCGTGCGCTCTACGACGCGAAAGCGGCGGGCCGTAACCGCGTGGTGCAGTACAACGCCGGCATGGAGCGCACCGCGCCGCCCGCGGCCGAGGCTCAGATCCCGAATTCGACGTAGGTGTAGATGTAGTTCGAGCCGCCGTCGACGTTGCCGAGCAGCTGCGACAGGCCGAACACGCCCGAGCGGTGCGACACGCCGAGGCCGACGAAAGTGTTCTTCAGCGCGCGGCTGCCGACCAGATCGCCCAGGCTGAAGTCGATGGTCGGATCCAGGTAGGTGATCAGCTTGTTGGTGTTCTCGCCGCGCCGCGCCTGGTCGCGCGCCTCGATGGTCGGGACGCGCTCCGCGTAGGACAGCCCCGAGCCGATGCCGATGCGCGTCTTCACGCGATCGCGCCAGGGAAAGCCGTACCAGAACGACTTGACGTAGGCGTTGACCTGCCAGTGGTCGGGCTGGTACCCGTTCTCGTCGTGGCGCAGCAGGCCGATGTAGCCCGCAATGTCGATGTTCCAGCCGTTCAGGCGCTCGATCAGCGTGCGGCCGAGCTCGATCGAGGCCACGCGCGTGTCCTCCGGCGTGCGCGTCGAGGTGCAGGCCAGCCGCACGATCTGCAGCACATCGCACTCGCTCGCCTTGCCGGTGTAGACCTTCACCCAGAGCGGCCGCGACGCGCTCCATGCGTCGGCTTGCGGCGAGTGCTCATAGAGCAGGCCGAGCGTCGCCGTGGCCTGCAGCCGGTTCTCGACGATCGGGCTCGTGCGCACGCCGCCCGACCACTGCGTCGCGGAAATCCCGCCGAGCAGTTGCCAGTTCTTGCTCAAGGGATAGGCCGCGTACAGCGCGAGCTCGAGGTTGAGCCCCGAACCGGCAAGGTACGCCGGGCGCGCCGCGGCCGCCTCCGCCGGGCGCACGCCGTAGTAGTAGTCATTCAGCTTCGTGTCGCGCCACGACAAGGTGGCCTGCGGCCACAGGCGCAGCTCGCCGCGCCGCAGCGCCTTCGCGAGGCGCAGGCGCGCTTCGCTGCCGCGCGAAGCGTCGTCGACGTTGTGCAGGAGCTCGACCCCCAGCGTGCCCCAGGCCGTGCGCCGGCGGTAGCCGATGCCAAGGTCCGTGCCCTGCTCGCGCAGCGCCATGCCGGCGAGCGCTGCGGGCGGCCGCAAGAGCGGCGTGCCCTCGTAGCGATGCGCAAGGAACATGTCGACGCGCTGGTCGGCATCCAGATCGAGCTTCAATCCCACGCGATCGGAATGCAGGTACGCATGCTCGCCGGCGTACACGTTCACCGGCAGGTAGTCGTAGCGCACGCCGTCGCCGAGATACGGCGAGCGCACCGCGCGCACGGCGCCGCCCGAGCCTGCGCCGCCCGCGTCGAGCGCCGTATCGAACCTGTCGCCGTAGGCCGACGCCGCGCGCGGCGCCAGCAAGCAGGCCAGCAGGATAATTCCGGCAGCGCGCACAGCGCCCTTCTTCCCTGGAGAACGCGCGAGCTTACATGGAATCACGCTACGATTACGCTGTCATTCCGCACTTTTCGGGAACCTCCATGCCTTTTCTCCACCTCGCCCGCGCTACGCTTGTTCTGTCGATCTTCTTCGCCACGAACGCATTCGCCATGGAACCGTGGAGCCTTCTCGCGAGTTCGCGCAAGCAGACGCCGCAGCCGCCATGGCCCGCCGGTGATGAGCGCGGCATGGCCAACCAGATCGGGCCCGCCACCTGGGCGCGTTGCGCCTGGCACATCGGCCAGCCGCGAGCGCAGTCCTACGAGCTTTCCTACGCGCGCTCCAACACCATGCCGCTGTCGCCGTTCACGGGACCGTACCTGCAGACGCCCAAGCCGACGGCGGGCCTTCCAGGCACCGCGCACGGCTTCAACGGCGAGTCGTTCAACGAGGGCGCCGAGCCCGCGGCCCAGGGCACGCAGATGGACGCGCTCGGCCACTTCGCCTTCATGCCGCAGCCGTGGGACGGCAAGCCGCCCTTTCCCGAGGAGAATCTGCGCTACTACGGCGGGTTCACGCAGGCCGAGGTGAAGCCGACGGCGCAATCCCCGCTCGCGCGGCT